>NZ_JBMDWJ010000058.1:0-5954 GCF_048595215.1 Siphonobacter sp. | reverse complement strand
TATCCGTTGGAATGACCTTCATGATCTGTTTGTCATTCATCCGCCAGATTTCCGCCGGGAAACGAAATACTTCACTGGTACCGTCTTCGTACTCGGCCTTTACAATGACGGGCATGACCAGACCGCCCTTGTTTTCGATACTAAGCGTATAAAAGTTTTTCCCGGATTGATACAGCTTTTTCTCTTCTTCACTCAGCGTGCCCAGAAAGTCAGCGTATTGCTTGTTCTCGGCCTCGGTGGGAGCGTAGCGATCGTAGGTATTGTAAAAATCCTTCATCTCCGGATTCGCTTCCACGACGGTCTGCTTAATATCCGTTTTATTGCGTTCCACTGCCATCGTTTGCCGACGTTTTGCATCGGCTTCCTTCAGACGAGCCTTGCGGCCAGCCGGGTCCTGAGCGTCAATGGCAAACCATTTTACTTCCGCCAGATTCTGATCGGCGGGCTCGACCGTGTAGAACCAGCCCTTCCAGAACCAGTCCAGATCCACACCCGAAGCATCTTCCATCGTCCGGAAAAAGTCGGCGGGCGTAGGCGATTTGAAAGCCCAGCGACGAGCGTATTCCTGAAAGGCATAATCGAATAACTCCCGACCCATGATGGTTTCCCGCAGAATATTCAACCCAGCTGCGGGTTTAGAATAGGCATTAGGACCGTACTGCATGATGTTGTCCGAAGAGGTCATAATCGGTACCTGCGTATGAGCCGCCGACTGCATGTAAGGGACAATCTTCTGCGGCTCGCCGTAGCTGCTGGGGAAATCGCGGTCCCATTCCTGTTCAGCCAGGTACTGACAAAAGCTGTTGAGGCCTTCATCCATCCAGGCCCACTGGCGTTCGTCGGAGTTGACGATCATTGGAAAAAAGTTATGGCCAACTTCGTGAATGATGACCCCAATGGTGCTGTACTTGGTGCGTTCGGAGTAGGTGCCATCGGCTTCGGCCAGTCCACCGTTGAAGCTGATCATCGGATACTCCATCCCACCACCGGGACTGCCACTGTTCACGGAAATAGCCACCGGATAGGGATACGGAATAGTACGGGCACCGTAACTCCGCAGCGTATGAGCCACGGCTTGCGTCGAGTACTGACCCCACAGCGGATTACCCTCTTTCGGATAATACGACATCGCCATGGACTTCTTCCCGTTCAGATCCACGTTCATAGCATCCCAGATGAACCGACGACTACTGGCAAATGTAAAATCCCGCACGTTGTCGGCTTTGTAAATCCAGGTTTTTTTACCCGTAGTCTTATTCTTCGAAGCCGCAATGGCCTCCTCCTGCGTAATCATCAGAACGGGCGTCTTGTAGCTGTTTTTAGCCTCCTGCCAGCGTTTCTGTTGAGTAGCCGTAAGGATTTCCTTACTATTTTGCAATTCGCCCGTGGCGGCTACCACGTGTCCGGCCGGTACGGTGATGGCCACTTTGTAGTTACCGAAGATCAGCGTAAACTCGCCCGCTCCCATAAACTGCTTATGCTTCCAGCCGTCCACATCGTCGTAAGCGGCCAGTCGCGGAAACCACTGAGCGATGTAATACGCGTAGTTGCCGTCGGCGGGGTAATATTTGTAATTACAGCGGCCCTGCGGGGGAACCAGAAAATCCCAGTCAACCGAGAACACGACTTTCTCTCCGGGCTTAAGGGGCTGGGCCAGATCCACCCGCATCATGGTTTCGTTAACCGTAAACTTGAGGTCCTTCCCACGGGTAACATCCTTCACCGAATGAATATTGTACCCGTACGCTTTCGCTGGCGTATTCGCCAGTCGGGCTAGCTCGGCCGTACTCATCCCTTCCGGGTTAATGCCGCTGCTCATGGAGGCTTTGCCCGCCGCCGCATCAGCCCGAAAGCGGTTCTGCTCGACCTGTAACCAGATGTAAGGCAAGGCATCCGGCGAATCGTTGTGGTAGGTAACCGTCTCCGTACCCGTAATTTTCTGCTGTTCGTCGTCGAGTTCTACTTTAATGTCGTAATCGGCCCGTTGCTGCCAGTAGGCTTTGCCGGGAGCACCGGAAGCGGATCGCGTGTTGGTAGGGGTAGGCAGGAGCGTACCCAATTGTTCGAAACGGCTGTTGGACTGGTACGTCGGAGCCGCCGGGTTTTGAGCCAGTAACGCCAAATGCGTACACAGGCCGAGGCTTAGGGTAAGGAAACGTTTTTTCATACGGGAAAGAAAAACAAGCGTTAAACCAGGCCTCCAGAAAAAAGGAGAACTGAATGGCTGATTTGGTATAAAGCTAAAAGAAACTTATTTGTGGGAGGTAAGTGGCTCAAGATACAAAAGAAATAGGACCCTGGATGATTAAAAGATAGCTTTTTATTTGAACGGCTTGTTCCTCATCCTGCTCTATTGCAGTCTAAAAAATTAGTCGTTTTTTAAGTCGCTGATACAGAAGCAATGATTGCGTTTTTAGCTTAGCTTTAGGCATTGATCAAACCTCAGCACTATACTTCTAAACACGTTTATTTATGACGGCTTTAACGCTCCACCCCCATCTGTTTTTCGGCGGAAACTGCCGGGAGGCTATGGAATTTTACCGAACCATTTTCGGCGGAGAACTAACGGTATCTACCTACGGCGATGGGCCAGCGGGTGCTCACCAGGACCCCAAAGCCAACAGTGAGCAGATGAAAAGTAAAATCATGTTTTCCCGATTGCAGGGCGAAGTGATCCTGCTGGCCAGTGACCATCCTTACTATACGGAAACGCAAAACAACGGGCCCTTTAGTTTATCCCTTGAAGGTTCAGAAGAAGAAAAATTGACGAGGTATTTTGAACAGCTTTCGCAAGACGGTCAGATCACCGCTCCACTTATCAAACAATTCTGGGGAGAAACGTTTGGGATGGTGAAGGACCGATACGGCATTCACTGGATGATTACCATTAAAGTAGGGTAGTTGTCATGAAAAATGGATTATAAAAGAACGGAGCTTCATCTGAATGAAGCTCCGTTCTCCGTTTAGTAGACCTCCAGGCCCATGTTCCAGAATACAAAGGCCCATTTATCGGCCTGTTCCTCAATGATTTTGGCTGTAGGTTTACCCGCTCCGTGTCCGGCCGAGGTATCGATGCGAATCAATACCGGATTGGGTCCGGCGTGTTTTTCCTGTAACGCCGCCGCAAATTTGAAGCTATGGGCGGGTACTACCCGGTCGTCGTGGTCGGCGGTGGTAATCATCGTGGCCGGATAGGACGTACCGGCTTTCAACTGATGCAGGGGTGAATAGCCGTACAGGTTTTCAAAGCTCTCTTTCGACTGGGTACTCGACCCGTATTCCACCACCCAGCCCCAGCCCACGGTAAACAAATGAAAGCGTAGCATATCCAGTACGCCAACGGCGGGCAGAGCAACCCGAAATAGCTCCGGTCGCTGCGTCATTACGGCACCCACGAGCAAGCCTCCGTTGGAACCCCCGGCAATCGCCAGTCGCTCCGGACGGGTATATTGTTCGCGTTGGAGGTATTCCGCCGCCGATATGAAATCGTCGAATACATTCTGTTTGTTTTCCAGCATACCAGCCTTGTGCCAGCTCTCGCCGTACTCGCCGCCACCCCTCAAATTCGCCTGAGCGTAGATGCCACCATTTTCAAACAAAATGAGGTTGGATGTACTAAAGGCTGGACTCAGACTGATGTTGAAACCACCATAGGCATATAATAGCGTAGGAGCAGATCCGTCGCGAATCAGCCCTTTCTTATGGGTCAGAAACATCGGAACCAGTGTGCCATCCTTGCTGGGATAGAACACCTGATTCGTTTCGTAATCTTCGGGGTTAAACTGAATTTCGGAGGAGGGAAAGAGCACCGATTCTCCCGTCTTAATGGTGTACCGAAAAATCGTGGGCGGGTACAGAAAAGAAGTGAACGTGTAAAATAGCTCCTGATCGTCTTTATTGCCTGACCAGCCGTAGGACGAACCCAGACCGGGCAGACGTACCTGCCGTTCGAGCTGGCCCGTTGCCAAATCATACTGGAAAACCTGATCGGTGACATCTTTCAGGTAATTCACGAAAAGTTTGCCGCCACTCGTCCCCGCCGATTCCAGCTTTTCGGGTTTCTCCGCCACAAAAACGGATTCTTCCTGAGTCAATGGATTAATTAGTACTAAGTGATAATTCGAGGCATTTTCATTGGTGTGAACCAGTAATTGATCCCCCCGATTATCGATGACGGCGTAGTTGTACTGAAATCCTTCGTATAGTCGGATAAATGCACTGCCTTCCTGCTGCAAATCTTTCACCCAAATCTCAGACCCGTCCGTACCTTCCGAACTATTGATGATCAAAAACCGCTCATCTTCCGTGGTTTGGGCGAAGAAGTAGCGATAGGGATGTTCCGGATCTTCAAATACCAACTGATCTTCTTCCTGCGGGGTACCCAGTTGGTGATAGTAAACTTTATGAAACTGGTTAGCCGCGGATAGCTCTTCGCCGGGTTTCGGCTCGTCGTAACGACTGTAGTAAAAGCCGTTTTTATGCCAGGCGGCACCGCTGAATTTAAGCCACCGTAAGGCGTCGGACGTTTTTTCGCGGGTGGAAATTTCCATGACTTCCATTTCCTGCCAGTCTGAACCCGCCCGGTTGATACTCAGGGCCGCATACCGATGGTCGTGCGAAAATCCGGCGAAATTGGCCGTCACCGTTCCGTCACTTGACCAGGTATTCGGATCGAGAAACACTTCCGGTTCCGCCGCTAATCCTTTCTGGTAATAAACGACCGCCTGGTTTTGCAGACCGTCGTTTTTGGAGAAAAAGTAGTAGTCACCAACGCGAAACGGCGAGCCGTAGCGGGGATAATTCCAAAGCTTTTCGAGTCGTTCTTTGATACGATCCCGAAAGGGAATTTGCTCTAAATACTGAAAAGTTACTTTATTTTGCTCAGCCACCCAAGCCAGCGTTTCGGGAGCCGTATCGTTTTCCAACCAGCGGTAGGGATCTGCGACGGTGTTTCCAAAATAATCATCCGTAACGCTAACATCCTGCCGGGTTTTGGGGTAATGAATCATACGAAAAGGATAGTTTTAAAGACCAATTAAAAGTAAATATGCTCGTGTAAAATCCAGTAATAAGATAAAAGTGTTTGCCTATTTAACAAGAATAATTTTGTGTGTTAAAATAATTTGAAAAGCTAAATCGACTTAAAATATGTAATTATAAAAGTCATTAAACTATCAACTAAAAAAATCAATCAACAACAATTAACCATCAAACAATTTTCCCACATGGAGCATCTTAAATTTCCCATTGGCCCTTTTCAATTAAAGGAGAATTATACCGACGAAGAACTTCAAAAATGCGTTGAAATTATTCGAGATTCACCCGCTACTTATCGGAAACTAGTACAACATCTTTCCGAAGAAGACCTGCGTAAAACCTACCGGGAAGGCAGCTGGACTATTCGGCAGCTGGTCCATCACGTAGCCGATATTCAACTGCTGCATTATTTCCGAATGAAAAAAGCAATGACTGAACCGAACTATGCCGAGGCGACCCTTATTGACATGGGCGGTTGGGCTCATACTTCCGATAGTGTGTCCGCACCTATAGAAGATTCGCTCCTGCTTTTCGAGGGTGTACATCAGCGATATGCCTATCTAATTGAATCCTTAACACCTGAACAATTAGAGATTAGCTATTTTCACTCCGTTCGCAACATTTACTTCAACCAAAAGCAGGCTATCGCCATTTCAGCCTGGCACGTGCAGCATCATTTGGCCCATATTGAGTTGGCTTTGAGAGTGCGGGGTTAATGGAATTTGAGGTTTGAATTTGGTTTAAAGTTTGAATGTCGTTTGAGTAGGGTTTAAGGTTTGAAATAGTGTTTTAGATTTAAATTTTAACGTTTGGAGATTAAAAAAAAATAAATTTCAAACAATTCAAACAATTCAAACAATTCAAACAATTCAAACAATTCAAACAATTCAAACAATTCAAACAATTCAAACAATTCA
>NZ_JBMDWJ010000057.1:0-7670 GCF_048595215.1 Siphonobacter sp. | reverse complement strand
AGGGAATTGAATCCTTAATTTCGGGTTCTGCCAACATTCAGGTTACGGAACGATGTTACACCAGTACTTCGGTGCTGGAGCGACTCGAAACGACCGCCGTGGATGTGGTTTTACTGGACATTTCTTTTCCCCAAATCGAAGACGGACTGAGTCTTTGTGAAGCGATTACGCGGCAGTATCCGGCGTGTCAGGTGATTGCATTGACGATGCACGATGATGCCAGCCTGATCAAGCGAGTAGTCAAGAAAGGAGCCCGGGGATACCTCTTAAAAAACACCACGAAGCTGGAATTGCTCGAAGCGATTGAACGCGTGTACCAGGGAAAGCAATACTTTAACGATACCATTACCCAGATTTTATTGACCAACGGCAAGACTCGAAAAGCCGGCAGTGTACGCCTGAACCTGACCCCCCGCGAGTCGGAAGTACTGGCTCTCATTGCTCAGGGACTGACGACTCAACAAATGGCTACCCAGCTGTTTGTCAGCGTGAAAGCGGTTGAGTTTCACCGAAGTAGCTTATTGCTTAAGTTTGAGGTGCCCAATACGGCATTGCTGATTAAAACGGCGATGGAAATGCAGTATATTGATTGATATACGAAAAAATAGAAGTATTGAAGCCGCTTTACTAACGCAAATGAAATCGTTTCGGGTAACGTTCCTACTGGCTTGGGTCACCTTACTAGGCTCTGTATCGAAGGTCTGGGCACTGGCCGAAACACCCGTGATCGACAGTTTGAACCAGCGGGTTCGGGCACTGGTGGATCAGCAACGCTGGAAAGCCGCCGCTCAGGTCAGTGAACGCATTGGGAGCTTGTACCACCAACAATACGGCTACAATCAGTATACCATCGAAGCGTATTTTAACAGCCTAACGTACTACCACCGGGTAGGAGATTCGGTAGGGTATTACAACGTGCATATTTTGATCGGTGATTACTATACGCATGATTATTTTATGCAAAATCACGCGGAACAGTACCTGAAACGAGCCCTGCGTTTTTTTGAGCGGACGAAGAACACCACCAAAATTATTGAGTGTCATCTGGATTTGGCCAATATCATCCAGAATAAGGAACTGATTCCGAAAGCACTGTTTACCGAGTTACGCCGGACGGAACGGCTGAGCGAGCAAACCAAACAGCCTTATTTTCAGGCGTATGCCCTGAACTTACTGGCTACGACGTATTCCCGAACCAAACAACCCGACTCGGCCCGGTACTTTGCGACCCGTAGCCTGAAGATGGCCCGGGAGCAGAACATTAGCTGGCTGATTGCCCTGAATCTTTTTTATTTGGGCATTACCGAGCAGTTTAAAAATCGGCCGAAGGCGGCCATTCAGTATTATCAGAAAAGTTATCGCATTGCTGATTCGGTTAACAACGTTTCCATGTTACGGGAGCTGACGCGACACGCGGCGGAAAGCTACGCCCATCAGGATAAATATCAGGAAGCATACGAATCATTATTGCAATCACTGGCTTATACGCAACAGTTTTATTATTCGGAGCAGACGAAAAGCATTCGCTTGCAGGAGCTGGATAGTCAAATTAAGACGTTAGCGGTGGAAAAGGCGTTGGTCAAGGAGCAAAGTCAGCATCAGCGTACGATCAATTCCATGCTGGTGATCGGACTTTTTATCAGTATCGTGGGTGTAGGGACGCTGATTTACCTGCGACGTCAGCAAAAACTCATTGCCCAGCAACAGGCCGTGATTGCCCAGCAGCAAATTCGGGAGCTGGAACTGAAATCACTGCGGGCCATGATGGAAGGACAGGAGGGCGAACGCAGCCGCATTGCCCGCGATCTGCACGATGGACTAGGCATTCAGCTTTCGCGGATCAAGCTGTTTGTAGAAGCTCATCAGGACGCTTTGCCCGCGTCAGTACGGGAGCCACTGAACCAGTTTTTGGATGAAGCCTGTACGGAAACACGATTGATTTCCAATGATTTACGCCCCTATGCCTTGTCAACCTTCGGATTGATTCCGGCATTGGAAGATTTAACGCAAAAACTGAATCTGGTCAATCAAACGAATGTAATTTTTGAGCACTACGGTGAAACACCCGTCTTAAGCGATGAAGCTTCGGTGATGCTGTACCGGGTGATTCAGGAGTTAATGAACAACGCTTTAAAACATGCCGATGCAAGTACCATTACCCTGCAGATGATGATCAGCGAAGCGACGGCTCTGATTAGTGTGGACGACGACGGACGCGGTTTTGCGGAACCCTCCCGAACGGGCAACGGTATCACCAATATTCAGTCACGTATAGATTACCTCGGTGGGCAGGTGATGTGGCAGAGCGAAGCGGGCAAAGGGACGTCAGTTATGATTTCGCTACCGCTTAAATCAAGTACAACGTAGGTTGTAGTTGTTGTATATCCAGATGGGGTTTGGTGCCGTAAGCATTGACCATTGCCTTGTGAAGGTTTGCTCCTTTAGGCCTTGCGTTATTCACCTAGACTGGGTTTAGTTCCGCAGAGTGGCTGACTAGTAGCCATTGAGCCTTCCAGGCCGGACCTCTCCGTAACTGCCTAGCTTAGCTCAAGACCACCGCGTTGCCCGCGAGACAGGTTACTCCGTTGCCCCCATGGAATGGCTCAACGGCGGGAGAGGTTTTCTGCTTCTGACATCTTTTGAAGGTTGTTTATTGCCAGTTGTTAGAATAGAGTCAAATGCCTTCAAGGACGACTTAAAACCGGGCCCCGTCCTATCACATTCCATGCCGGAATTCCATTCTGGGGCTCAAGCCGCCTTCCATTCCATGACGGCCACCATGGAATGGTTTCATCCGCAAAGCGGTGGCCTAGAGCAGGATGAAAAGAGCGGTGGGCGTGCTGGCATGCGATGCCCGGCATGGAATGCATATGGACTAAAAGATCAGCCATGCCTGCGGGACGAAGTAGTGAGCATGTAGTAAAGTGTTGATGGTTAGTAGTTGTTGGTTGTTAACAGATTTGGCATGGATTGCAATCAACGGAAACACCAGCCGTCTCAGTGAGATGAAATACTCACGTAAAAGAAGAATATCTATCTCAAAAAAACATATGCACACATTTTTACCCCTCTAACCCCGTTTCCCATGTCTACCTACCCCTGCGTTAGCTAACCGATTTCCGGGCTTTTGTGCGTGTATTCGGGTGTTCTGAATACACTTCTCGTACTCGTCCTCTACGGGTATGCGGGACGCATACGCTCTAAACTCTCTACTACAGTCGCTTTCCTAATTCAATTTCTCATGATCAAACAATTATTGTTTATATTTCTCTGGATAGGGGCTTGCCTGAGTTCCTTCGCTCAGCAGCGAACCATCCGCGGCGTCGTTTCGGATGCTCAGGGTACCACGCTGCCCGGAGCTTCCGTCTACGTCAAGGGCCTGCAACTGGGTACTACCACCGATGTGAATGGTCGCTTTACAATCAATGTACCCGCAGATGCCAAGGCCTTAACGGTTTCGTACGTAGGCATGCAAAACCAGGACATAGAGCTGGGTACGAAAACCGACCTCAGCATCACCCTCCAGTCCAACGACCGCAATTTTGATGAAGTCGTCGTCATCGGTTACGGAACGGCCAAACGCTCGGACGTTACGTCGTCCATCACGACCATCAAAGCCACGGAACTCAAGGATATCCCAGCGGCGGGCGTCGATCAGCTCTTGCAGGGAAAAGCGGCTGGAGTTACGGTAACCAGCAACGGCGGCCAGCCCGGTGGCGGCGTATCGGTGAAGGTACGTGGCGTCACGTCCATCAACAGTAATGACCCTTTATTCGTGATTGACGGCGTTCCTTTCGTAAATGGGAATACTTCCGCCAGTTCTGGCTATGCCGGTCTGGGCGGCGGTGACGGTCAGACGGGTAACAGCGTCATGGCCATGCTAAACCCCAACGATATTGAATCGATTGACGTACTGAAAGATGCCTCCGCTCAGGCCATTTACGGCTCCCAGGCGGCTAACGGTGTAATTCTCGTAACCACGAAAAAAGGAAAGTCGGGCGAGGGAAAAATCAATTACGAAATGTATACTGGCGTATCGGAAGTGGCCAAACGACTGGATCTGATGGATTTGCGAGATTTTGCCCGGTATCAGAATGAGGTACTGCCCATCATTGGCAATCCCGTATCCGACGAATTCCGCGATCCTTCCATTCTCGGCAAAGGTACGGATTGGCAGGAAGCCATGTTTCAGCGGGGGAAAATTCAGAACCATCAGCTGAGCTTCTCGGGCGGTCGCGAAAAAACGACGTACTACTTTTCGCTAAACTATTTCGACAACAAAGGCATCCTGCTGGGGTCGGACTTCAAGCGATATTCCACCCGTTTCAGTCTGGACAATCAGTTGAAAAGTTGGGCTAAAGTCGGCTTAAGTGCCAACGTTTCGCGGAGTATTCAGAACGTTTCACTGGCCGATGCCGCCGAAGGTACCATCTGGTGGGGAGCTTCGACCAGCCCGCTGATTCCGGTAAAAAACCTGGACGGTAGTTGGGGTGGTGGTCAAACCATTGGCGGGGTGCAGTACAACAACGCCAACCTGGTCGGGAACAGCCAGTTCCGGGGCAATACCAAGACCACCAATACGGTTTTCGGGAGCCTGTACGCGGAGATCCAGTTGATGAAAGATTTGAGTTTACGCAATGAAGTATCCTACTCGCTTGGTCAGGATAATAACGTGGCCTTTCAAAAAGCGGGGAACGTGGGCGGCACGTCCTTCCGCAGCAAACTCATCGATTCGCGTTCGGACAGCTATTACTACTCCCTCACCAACTACCTGAATTACAACAAATACATTGGCAAACACGGTATTCAGCTGACCGTTGGGCATCAGGCTCAGTCGTCGTATTACCAATCGATTTCAGGTTCAAAAGTGGATTTACAGGCCGATATTTTTGACCTCAACACGGGTAGCTCCGACCAGACAACCTGGGGTTTAGGCGGCGGTAAGGGACACTGGGCGATGGAATCGTACTTTGCCCGGGCGAATTATACCTACGGTGACCGGTACTCCATCTCGGCTAGTTTCCGGGCGGACGGTTCTTCTAACTTCGGTCCGAACAATCGCTGGGGAAATTTCCCGGGGGTATCGGCGGGCTGGACCATCTCGAACGAATCCTTCGCCAAAGGAGCCATGGCCAAAGTCGTCAATCACCTGAAACTACGGGTGGGTTACGGAGCCGTCGGTAACCAGAACTTCCCCGGTGGAGCTCCGAACCCCGCTTACGTGGGAGCGGTGCAGTTTTTCTCCGGACCCGTTGGTTTTGGTACATCCAACATGATTAACGGTATTCCGAACCCGAATCTAAAATGGGAATCGGTGAAAACAACCAACGTAGGTCTGGACATCGGCTTCCTGAACGGTCGGATCGATGCAACCATCGATGCGTATAAAAAGGTAACGTCCGACATGATTATCTTCCTGACGGGCCCGAACCTGATTGGGGTAGGGGATCAGTGGGATGACCTGAAAGCTCCGCTGGGTAATGCCGGACAAATGACGAATACGGGCGTGGATCTGGGCATTACCTCGACCAACATCCGCAACGATAATTTTACCTGGAAAACCAACGCCGTACTGACGCAGTTTACCAACACCTACGACAAGGCCGCCAGTGCTGCCTCGGCCCTCGATGGAAAAGTCTATTACAACAACTACCTCGTGACGCATACCACGCCCGGACGCCCCGTGGGTTCCTTCTGGGGATTGGTGACCGATGGTCTCTACCGGAATCAGTCTGATCTGGACAACAGCCTGCCGCAGTTTGGCTACAAGGTGAACCAGAACGAAACCTGGCTGGGTGACATTCGCTTTAAGGATATCAACGGCGACAAGAAAATCGACGCGGGCGATATGACCTTTATTGGTAGTCCGCTACCCAAGTTTACCTGGGGTTTGACTAACTCATTCACGTACAAGGGAATCGATCTGTCGATTTTCCTGCAGGGAAGTCAGGGAGCGAAAGCTTTCAATTTCCTCCGCTGGCAACTGGAAGGCCTGAACAGTGCCTGGTCGAATCAGATGCGTACGGTGAATGACCGCTATACGGAAAGCAACCCGAACGGTTCTTTACCCCGCTTCACCGTGACCAACAAAAACAACATCGCCATGTCGGATCGTTACGTGGAAGATGCTTCGTACGCCCGGATTCAGAACATTACGCTGGGCTACCGCCTGCCGACCGCTTTCCTGAGTAAAATCAAAGTAAGCAACCTGCGGATTTACGGTTCGGTGCAAAACCTGAAAACCTTTACTCGCTACTCCGGCTACGATCCGGAAATCGGAGCCTTTAATAATAGCATCAAGCTCATGAATGTGGATATGGGCCATTATCCCAACCCCCGGACCTTTACCTTGGGAGCGAACCTGCAATTCTAAGCCAATCCTTACTTGATCAAGCAATGAAGCGTACCTTTCTATACTGCGGTTTAGCGGCCTCGCTGCTAACGGCCTGCAACAAAGAATTCATCGATCGTCCCTCGCTTTCGGGAACGACGACGGGCAATTATTACAACAACGCCGAAGAAGTACGGGGAGCCACGAGTACCCTCTACAGCGGTCTGCCCTGGCGGAACTACGAAAGCCGGGCTCAGGATGCCATTGGCGACGTCATGAGCGGTAACATGTTCACGTATACCGACGTGGAATACCTCAACTTCACGCTGTCTTCGGCGTCCGAACGCATTGGAGCGGCCTGGGGAGCGTTCTATAAAATCATCGGTTACTCGAACGTAATGATCAAAACGTTCGAGGAGAAAAAAGCCGCTGGTGGTGGAGCCGCGTATCTCGATCCGGCCATTGCCGAGTGCCATTTCATTCGCGGGACGGTGTATTTCTACATTGCCCGTACCTGGGGACATGCCCCGATCATTACCGATCCGGGAGAAACGGCTCTGTCGGGAAACTTCAACATTCCCCGCTACCTGCAATCCGACGTACTCCGATTTGCTCTGGAGGAATTGAAGCTGGCCGAAGCCGGCTTGCCCGAGTCCGACGTACCGGGCCGCCTGACCAAGTATTCGGCCAAAGGCATGCTGTCGAAACTGTACCTTTATCAGAAGGACTACGCGAATGCGAAAACTAAGGCCGAGGAGGTGATGAATTCGGGTAAGTACAACCTGGTGAGCGATTACAACGGGATGTTCACCAAGAGCAGCATGAATAATAACGAGGAATGTCTGTTCAGCATCCAGCACCAGCTTTCGGGCGATCCCTGGGGTACGGGCAACCTGAAAAACCCCGACCGGGGAGCGGCGAACCTACGTACGGCTGAGGCTGACGCCTGGGAAATGTACGTTCCTTCGCTGGATCTATTGAAAGAATACGAGTTTGGGGATTTACGCCGGAAATGGTCGGTGATGGAACACGGCTGGACGAACCCGAACTGGAAACCGCAACGCGTGAATGCTCCCAAGTACAACGCGTTCATGGCGAACGGATTTAAGTACGATACCCTGGTATCGGCGGATGAAGGCGGTAACCTGAACGCCACCCGTTCCAACATCGCTAAATACTTCGCGGGTCCGGGTAAAAGCTTCGGTAGCGATGCCGTATTGGGTCAGAACTCCGGTAACAACGTAGTACTGCTTCGCTACGCGGATATTCTGCTCATCTATGCCGAGGCTACGCTCGCCGGAGCAGCCTCCACAACTGACGCAAAAGCTCTGGCGGCCCT
>NZ_JBMDWJ010000056.1:0-5319 GCF_048595215.1 Siphonobacter sp. | reverse complement strand
CATCTGAATGGAGGAACCGCTTTCAAGAGGTTAACCAGACGGTTAATCTGGTTTAGTATTGTTTAACTTCGTTTTCCGCTTTCTATTATGTAAGAGTAAAAAAAGGGGAAGAAGTAACCTGCTCGTCGAAGAAAAATTTTCAGGACAAACGCAAAACAAGTCAGGGAATTCACAAAAAGGAATTCCCTGACTTGATAATCAACCGATTATTTACGGAGACCTAATTCAGCAAGAATTGCCCGGTAACGGGTAATATCTTTTTTGTGTAGATAGTCGAGCAGACGACGACGCTTACCTACCAATTTCAACAGACCCGCACGGGTAGCGTAGTCTTTTTTGTGTACTTTCAGGTGCTCAGTTAATGAGCTAATCCGATACGTAAACAGAGCAATTTGCGATTCAGCCGAACCAGTGTCGGTTGCTGACTTGGCATGCCCCTGCGATTCAAAAATTGATTTTTTCTTGTCGGCAGTTAGATACATGTATTGCAGCTAATTTTAGTTGTGAAACGCAAAGATACTAAAAAACGGCTGGAAAGTTTTACATCGCTTCCCTTTTTTTCTTAAATAAGGACGTTCCTTCTTTCCAAGCCACAAATCGCTCTTTCAAACGGTTCAGAGCTATACGATATACGTCGGCTTCAAAAAGCCTTGAATCGTTGAGTGCTTTCGACAAGAAATAAATACCAAAACCTAGTAATACGAGATTTGACATCCAGGCAGCCAGAGGCACCCACATGGTCCCTTCCTTCGCGTATTTATCTCCCTGAATGGTGAGTACATACATTAAAATAAAGAAAATAATGGCTACCAATACGGGTAATCCAAATCCTCCCTTTTTGATGATGGCTCCCAGCGGAGCTCCAATCAGGAACATTACCAGACAAGAAATAGCCGTCGTGAATTTGTGATTCCACTCCAAATCATTTTTGTACATCGTTTTGCGACGATCGTACATGAGTAAATCGTCCGTTTCAATGGACGTCAAACGTGATTTGGCCGAACTCAAAGCGGAAGCTGTTAAATCACTGTTCTGTAAAGTGGCCGGTAATTTCTCGCGAGCGGTGATTAATGAGTCTACCCAAGTATTCGGCATTTTTTTGGCCGTTTCCCCCATCGTCTGGAAGTGGTAGGAATAGTACTGCGATGCCATCGTCACCATACTCTTTACAGCTAACTGATAATTCCGCCGTAACGAATCGCCATCATCCGACAACTGCCGAATAGATTTCATAATGGCGTGATTCTTGAACTGATCTTCATCCGTACGATTCATACTAAAAGACCGCATGTTGATGAATTTCTTGGTATGGCTGAATGAGTTTTTGGCGAAATCGCTCGTATTTCCATCTCCCGAAGATTTATCCACGTCTTCTACGTAATCGACGCCTTTAAATAATTCGAAGACCAGATACGTACCCCCCAGAATGGTATACGTCCGGGCTGAATCCGCTACGGTCACGTGACGATTGCCACTATTTTCAGAATGGTCGTAGATCAGAATATTCTTTAGCGAACCGTCGTCGTATTTCTTGGATATTTTTATACTGTAACCCGGAAGATCATTGTTAAAGACACCTTCTTTAAAGCTCAGCGTAGCCTTTGTAGTTTTGATATCCCATAGCAGACTGTATCCTTTTAGGTTAGCCCAGGGCTGGATCGTGTTATTGAACCACAGGATGAAGCCGGTAATGAAGACAATCACTAAGGAGATGGGACGAATCACCCGACCAACGGAAATTCCAGCACTCTTCACGGCGGTAAGCTCGGAGAATTCTCCCAAGTTTCCGAAGCACATGAGCGAGGAAAGCAATACGGCCAGGGGCATGGAAACGGGTACGACCATCAGGCCGAAATAGAAGAAGAGTCTACCGTAAATGTCAAACCCAACATCACGGCCCGCTATTTCATCAAAATAGAGCAGAATAAAGCGGGTTAGAAAAATAAATTCCGTTACCGCAAAGGTGACCAGAAAGGGTCCCCAGAAAGCTTTTAATACTAATTTATCTAATTTTCTCATGGCAACTCCGTCAATCAGGCACAAGTATAACCCGAAACAAATGGATTCATTTCCTAGCTAAGCCTGATTTAACAATTCCTAACAATCATCCTCCAACGACTTCCCGTAGCGTATCAATGAGTCCATCCCAAAGTGCTTGCAAGTCTTCTTCGTCCGTATTGTCGGAGTAATCGGTGATTTTCAAAAACGTCGAGTTGGTCAGATCGCTTTGATCCAGCCGAAACTCCATGTAATTGTGTTCTTGTTCATTCGCATCGGGCGTAAAATCGTATTTAATGCTTTTGTTCTGACGCATGGAAACGATTTTAGCCGGATGATTTTCTCCATCCCACTCAAAAATCATGGATTGGTTTGAACCTACGTTTACCTTGCTAGCAAACCACTGTTGAAGACCAGAAGCCGTACTAACGTAGGGGAAGAGCATTTTAGGAGAAGCCCGCAACTCATACTCGGTAACAAATTTATGCTTAGTCATAATTTTTTTTGTCAAAGACGTATGCCGTCAATTTACTCAAAATCAGTCCAGTATCAAGTGCGTCGCCGACACGGCCTGAAAAAATTTAAGTTTTTTTTTCACAAGATATGGATTTCGGCCGAAATACACATACTTTTGCACCACAAAAAAACGGCGGGGTAGCTCAGATGGTTAGAGCGTCGGATTCATAACCCGGAGGTCACGAGTTCGATTCTCGTCCCCGCTACAAAACCGGAGCAGTGAAAACTGTTCCGGTTTTTTCTTTTTACAATGTTAATTCCAGTCTTTTCTCCGAGCTGGCCAGTCGCGGATACGCTTTACTCTTCGTCCTAAGCGATCCGAAGGAATCCTGCTTTCTATTGCTGCACAATCCTCAGCAAGCAGGACAAATTCACCCCATTTTGTTCTGCTAAATCAGCCTGCTAAAAGAAATCTATTCCTTCAATTAAACGAACTGTGTACCCTAAGCCGCACTTTTACGCAGGTATCACCAAGGCACAGTTTTATTAATGACTTTCAACCCTAAATTGGGTTTATTAAATCCATAAAGTCTTGAAAATGAGCGTGTAAATTTCACAAACAATAGATAAAAAAGGTGATCTGCCATAGTGTCCGCTTAAAGAAAAAGCTACCCATTGCTGGGTAGCCTTACTTCGTTTAGGCCGATTGGACCAAAATTGAGATAAGTTAGTGTAAAATTTTAAATATCAGATCTTTAAGAATTATTTCCTCGCTTATTACCCCTACTTCTACGCCTTTGGACTGGGCATCGGCCTGTCTCAAATATTTAATCACGCTTACCGTTTTATCGAGCGAGAAATTGCGACTGGCCGTTACGTAATCTTTCGCAAAAAATGGATTCACACCCAGTGTACTCGCCAGATTACGTTCGCTTTTGTCGGCCGTTGCGTGGGTCAGTAAAAGTTTGCTAAAAAAATTAAAAAGAATGATCAGCGTAGGCTGAATAGGATTGTCTTTAGGGTTACGGGAAAAGTGATAGGCAATAAGATTGGACCGAGCCACATCCCGGTTTAATAAGGCTTTCTGCAATTCAAAATTGTTAAATTCCCGACTGACACCAACGAAGCGTTCGACCGTTTCAGCCTGGATTGATTCATCGGCTCGCAGATTCAGAATGATCTTATCCAACTCATTGGCAATTCGCTTTAAATCGTTTCCAATGAATTCGGATAACATTTGTAACGCTTTCGGAGAAATCTTTACGCCTTTTTCGTGACAGTAGGAGGCGATCCAGTCGGGGATCTTGTTGTCATATAACTTTTTGGAAGGAACGTATACTCCCTTTTTATCCCAAGCCTTCACCCAGGCCTTCCGTTCATCCACGTTCGACTTGAAACACAGAACCAGAATAGTGGAAGAGAGCGGGTTAACAATGTAATCTTCCAGAAAACGGACCGTATCCTTCGCATCGAGTCCCTGCATGTCCTGGGCTTCCTTCACCAAAATTAACTGACGGTCGGAAAGCATGGGAAAACGCTTGGCATAACTTAACAGCGTACCTACATTAATGTCTTTCCCGTAGAGCACGAACTGGTTGAAATCCCGGGCCGAAGCCGGCAAAGCATTTTCTTCCAGATACGAGGCAAGTTGATCCGTATAATAAGGTTCATCGCCCGCCAGTAGGTACAGCGGAGCATATTGATTCTTTTTTAATTCTTTCCAGACGGTTTCAAAAGTCTGAGGCATACTTGCTAATCAATTAATGGAAGATAGATAATCGAAACACCGCTGGCTTAAGTCGGGCCAGAACTCTTCGAAATCGGCTTTAAAAAACGCGTAATCCCGTTCCAGTTGCGTAATGCTTCGTTCAATGCCAGCAGCCGGAGGAAAGCGTCGGCCAATTCCCCGTAGCGACCATTCGATACCCTCCAAGGTGGCGTAGTTCGTAAACCAGTCGCGAGAAATCATGGATTGAACCGTGCTTTGCATGGATGCCGGTAGAAACGGACGGTACCGATCGACGGCTTCGTAAAATTGCTGAGCAAAAAGCGGAAGCGGGAGGACCGAATACGTCGCCCATTCGCGAGCCAGTACGTAATCATAGAACATATCGACCAGAATACCCGACAACAAGCCGTACTCATCGACGAGTCGGCTTTTGCTCCGCCGGGTTATGGGATGATGATCCGTAAAGTCATCGATAATCCGGTGCAATCGCACGCCCACGAGCATGTCCGTAGTAATGCCCGGCGGATGGTAGTTTTCCAGCCGTCCCTTCACAAACTCACCCAGCAAATTACCCACCTGCACGTCGGAGTTCGTTCCTGAAAGTAGCGTATGTGCCAGAAAATTCATGAATAAGGGATTATAAGCTTTTCTTTGGAATAGTTATTTGGGATACAAGGTTCACTCAAAACGGTCTGATAAAAAAATCTTTTTGTCAGTACTTTTTAATTACCCGGCGTATTTACGGTACGTTTGCAAAAAAACAACGCTCATGGAAATCACAAAAAACAAGGTAGTTCTTCTTACGTACGACTTATCCATCAAAGGTCCCGATGAGGAGGAATTTGAATTGGTAGAAGCCATTGGAGAAGACGAACCGATGGGCTATATACATGGAATGAGTGGCTATCCAGAACGGTTTGAAGACAATCTGGAAGGACTTAAACCAGGCGATACCTTTGATTTCTCGATTACACCTGATGAAGGATACGGACAACGGGATCCGGAAGCCGTCGTAGACCTTCCATTGGATGTTTTCCGAGTCAACGGAGAAATCGATCAGGAACTAATTCAGGTAGGCAATGTATTACCGATGACCAACGATGAAGGCCAGCAAATGAACGGCCGTATTGTAGAAG
>NZ_JBMDWJ010000055.1:0-3808 GCF_048595215.1 Siphonobacter sp. | reverse complement strand
GCCTATTGCTGTATTCTGCTGGTTTTTGTAGATACGCATAATGCTTATGCGGTCGATAAACGACTACGCTAATAGTTCCCCTTTGTATACGTTGGTTCGTATTCCCTTTTGAAAATTTTATGAAAAAAAGTTTGTTTTCACTCACCGTAGGCGGCTTTGGGATTGGAATGACCGAGTTCGTCATGATGGGAATTCTACCGGATATTTCCCGTACGCTTAATATTTCCATTCCCGTAGCTGGGCACCTGATTTCGGCGTATGCCCTGGGTGTCGTATTGGGAGCTCCTTTGCTGGTAGGCATCGCGGGCAATTACCCGCCCAAAAAGATCCTACTGGGCTTGATGGCTATGTTTACCTTCTGTAATGCCTTGTCAGCCTTTGCTCCGAATTACGAAATCATGATGCTGACCCGTTTGCTTTCGGGTTTGCCGCACGGAGCCTTCTTTGGCGTGGGTGCCGTAGTGGCGAGTCGGTTGGCTACGCCAGGTAAAGAAGCACAGGCGATTTCCATGATGTTTGCTGGCCTGACCATTGCCAATATCATTGGGGTTCCGCTGGGTACGTACATTGGCCATACCATGAGCTGGCGGATTACCTTTCTGATTATTGCGGTTGTTGGATTGATTACGGTCCTGAGTATTCAACAGTTACTACCGGCTATGCCACCCGTCAGTGAGTCCAGTATACTGAAAGATCTGAAACTCTTTACGCGGGTTGAACCCTGGCTGATTCTCGGTATTACAGCAATTGGTACGGGCGGACTGTTTGCCTGGTTTAGCTATATCGCTCCCTTACTGACGGAAGTAGGCGGTTTCAGAAGCGACCAGATTACTTGGATTCTGGTACTGGCGGGCGTTGGAATGGCGGTAGGGAATCTCATCTCTGGGATGGCTGCCGATTCCATTTCACCGATCAAAGCCACGGCTTTATTCTTATCCTTGATGGTAGTTTGTTTGATTGTGGTATCCTTCGTAGCTCCGTTCAAAATTCCATTATTAGTCATGACCTTCATTACGGGAGCCATTTCATTTACGCTCGGAGCACCCATTCAGATTCTAATGATTCGGGCCGCCAACGGTTCCGAAATGCTGGCTTCTTCGGTTAGTCAGGCAGGCTTTAATATTGGTAATGCTTTGGGTGCCTATCTGGGTGGACTTCCCATCGCTGCGGGTCTGGGTTATACTTCGCCGCAGTGGGTAGGAGCGATGCTGGCCTTTACGGGATTCCTGATGGCAGTGATGATGTACTTCCGTCAGAAAAGTGTAGCGAAAACCGAAGTATTGGCTTAACTCCTACGAGTACAAGAAAAAAAGCCTCATCCGTTCGGATGAGGCTTTTTTCTTGTACAACGAAGGCATCTTAAAGTCAGTACTTAGGTCAGGTTTTCCCGAACCTGCCGTTTTAAATACGTACTGTAGTCGGTCAACTGCGATTCGTACTCCTGATGCATGAAGGGAGAAGTTAGCAGAAAATCGGCGGTAGCCCGGTTACAGGCCATGGGAATATTCCACACGACGGCCAATCGTAAAAGAGCTTTCACATCCGGGTCGTGCGGTTGGGATTCCATAGGATCCCAGAAGAAAATGATTGCATCAATCTTTTCCTCGGCAATCATGGCTCCGATCTGCTGATCACCTCCCAGCGGACCCGAAAGCAGTTTGATAATCGGAACCTTCAAGGTCTCTTCTAAAAGCCGGCCCGTAGTACCCGTGGCAAAAAGCTGGTGTTGACTTAAAAAATCACGGTTTTTAATCGCCCAGTCTAAGATTTCGGCCTTTTTATGGTCGTGAGCCACCAGGGCAATGCGTTTATGGGGAGTAAGGTGTCGGTTTGGCATTTCAAATCACTAGGTTAGGGCTGGCAGCAGGCCAGGTAAAAGGTTTAAAATCAAAAGTATTTTTTAATTCCTGCAAGAAGGCATACTGATGAGCAATAGCATTGGCTCCTACGGAATCTGGTCGTAGATGATCTCGTTCCTGACAGACTTCCAAAGGTGGATCAAACAGCTTGTACTGCATTTCGAAGGATGGAACGTTACGCAACAACTGCGTTTTGTACGCGTCGAAGTAAGCCTTTTTTAGGTGCGTATTGTCCATAATGACGTGCCAGCCATCGCGTAGGGCATCGAGCAGTAATCGCGTATGCATTCGTTCGACCAGCCGCTCAATCCGGTCCTGATCTTCCTTGGGCCAGTGCCAGTAGGCTCCCAGTGATACGGGGATCAAACTGCGGCGAAGTTCATCCCGACTGATCCGTAACCAGTTCGGTTCATTCTGACAAAATTCTTTGGCCCAGGTCGATTTCCCGCTTCCGCTGACGCCCACTAAAATAAGGACTTGTTTCATGGATCGGGTCACTAAAAATTTCGTGAAAGCAAAAATCTAAAAAAAGCAAAAACCGTAAAGCACAAGCCTTACGGTTTTTTCAGTATCGGGAGGGCTTGCCAAGGGTTATTTCGCAAAGGCATCCGCCAGTTTATTCAGCTCGGCGTCCGTCGGTTTGCCCGAAGTAATCACCACACGATAGCGAAATACGACGGATTGTCCTTTCTTAAGCTGATAATTCAGCTCTTTTTTCCCTTCCGTAAATACTTTTTCACCCAGTGGATTCAGAGCGAACAGGCCGTAATCGCGGGCATGCCAGTACGTTGGATAGTTTACGTTTTTCGGGTGATCGATTAGGACAATGGAAACGTCTTCTTTACTAATCTTGCCCGTCAGGTTCATCCAGCGACCCCGGGTACTCCAGACTTTGGCTCCTTCTACGCCCTCGCTCGAACGATAATTGCCGGTTACTCCGGTATTATCAAGTTTGGGAACGGCGGTTACGACACCGTTGGCATCCGTATACTTCTCGGCTTTTGTGGAGGGAAGTTCCAGCTGCCGGGCTACCCGGATGGCAAACATACCATCTTTAACATCCTTGAAGTGAGCATCTTCCACGGCTTTTAGTACCGTAATGCGGTCGATGATGCGTTGTTTGTCAGAAGCCGTAAAGAAGTACGTAGTCGTTTCTTGCAGTACCTTTTTACCTTTGCCGTTGTCTTCAACCCAATCGGCGGTTACCGTCAATTCGGCTCGTTTACCATCTTTCTTGGATTTGATTCCCGTATGCCGGATCGTACCATATTTAGCATTGGGATTGGGCGGCGTGTTGGAGTTGTTCCAGTAATCGTAGCCGTTGACATCCTCGTAATTAAACCAGATCCCTACGTGGTGCGGGTGATCAACCCGTTCGCCGGGACGTGGATCAAGCGGCCAGCCCCGAGTAATGAGATTACCCTGGGGCGAGTATACCGGATACAATACCGCTTTTTTTAGTACCGCTTCGCCGGGGAAGAAATAACTGGTAAAAGGTTTACCGTCCACGACTACATCTATTTTGTTAGCCTTTTCATTGGACTTCAATTCAATTAATTTCTGGCCTGAAGCATACGTACCCGTAAGCAGCAGGGCGGTGGTGATAAGTCTAGAGACGTGATTCATACCATCGGTTTTGTAAGTACTGGTCTAAAAAAGACCCTTTCTTGAGGTAAAACCCCTCAACGACCCTTTATTTTTTTGTTCTGAAGAAGCCAAACAAGGCAAGTATCCACGGATACTGCTGCGGATAGAAGCTTTCAGTACAGAAGAAAAAATAGGAATGATTTAAGAAAGGTTTAAAAATTGTTACTCATTTCTTCGGTGAATAGTAACTTTTGAAGCATAATTGATAGGAAATTATCCGTGAAAACAAAAAATTAATTTGGATTAATTTAATAACAGCATCTTTTTGAAAAGGTAGTTTTTCATTCACTATCCAAAATAGG
>NZ_JBMDWJ010000054.1:0-6872 GCF_048595215.1 Siphonobacter sp. | reverse complement strand
CGTATATGAAAACGAATAAAATCAGCTTCCGAGATCCATCAGATCTAGCTAAACTGTTTGCATACTACAACCAGCTTTAGAATACTATTTCGATATACGTATTAAAAAGAGGTCCCGCTAACTATAGTTCGCGGGACCTCTTTTTAATACGTATATCGAAATAGTATTCTAAAGCTGGTTGTAGTATGCAAACAGTTTAGCTAGATCTGATGGATCTCGGAAGCTGATTTTATTCGTTTTCATATACGCTTCTATCGCAGCCTGTTGATCCTGCATGAGAGCCAATACTGTTTTTTTACTGGGACTGAATCGAGCTGCTTTTCCTTGCGAAATCACGTAATAATCGCTGGTTAATTCAATTCGAGCGTTTTTCTCGCCCGTTCCAAACGCCGTATTGTAATTAGGTTTGATCGTTTTTGTTCGGTGATGCTTGGCCAGTTGCAGGCGACCGGGGGCAAGCAGTTCGTAAAATCCCGTTACGGCTTCATTCGTTTGAAACTGTCGGGTATTGATGAAACGCATGGGTTGCGTGCCCTGATTCAGGGTAAAGTACTTGAGCTGATTCCCCGGAATGACCCGAATGTCCCGGCGTGCTTCATTGGCGAGTACTTCTATCTCATTTTCGTAAATGTTGTACCGCATTTGTATGCCACCGATGCTGTCAGATGCCGTTTTTTTATCGGCCAGCAAACCCTGATTCAGCTTGACACTACCCGTATGCCAAAGCGTATCGAGGTAAATTTCACCCACTACAGTACGGGATTCGCCTGTTTGTCCCCAAAGTACGCTGGTCGAGTTATTGGGAACGCCACCCATATTGATCCGCTCTTTGGATACGTCAGAAAGCTGGTTTTGGGCCTGCGTAGTATAGGCAAGCAGTAGAAGAAAACTCAATCGCAGGAAATGCATAGAAGTGGTCAGGTTGGATGAGAAATGAATTTGATACTCAAAAATAAAAAGGCCGCCTGAATCAGACAGCCTTTTTAAGATAAGTTAGTTCAAGCTAAGTCGCAATTGCACCCCGCCCTGCGTAACGGCTCGTCGGAAGGAATTAGAGACGAGCGGGTCGTTGACTGTACGGTCGAGATACACACGAACGTTGAGCTGACGACTGGCATTGTACGTGACGCTGGGGTTAAACTGGAAGAATACGTTCCCCGCCGTCGGCGTTGTTTCGCCTTCCAGCTTCCGGACAATGACGCGTTGATCGCGGAAGGTCAGGCGGCAATCGAAAGTCAGGTCATTCTTGAGGCGTACTTGACGACCCCCGAAACGGAAGCGGATGTTCTGCCGCGTGAAGCCCAGTCGACCCGTCAAATCCTTATTATTCACTTCATTGACCGAGACGTTGGAAAGGTTCAGTCCGACGTTTCGGTCCTGGTTGTATTCCAAACCACCCGAAATGCCATCTTTCGTACGGAACTGTACGCCGATGAAGGGAGCAAAGCGTTCCACGAATGAAATTACGCTCATCACGTACACCGGAACAAACTGTCCCTCGGCGTTCACCTGATTGGCAAAGGGGTACAAGGGTGCGTTTAAAGCAACGAACGCGGCATCGTATTCTAGCGAAGAAACGAAGTTCCCAACGTTGTACGTACTCGAATACGAGTGCGTAATCTGAATCTGTGAGAAGCGTCGCTTAAACCAGGCTACATTCGTCAGACCATTGTAATTCACCCGCCAGTTCGGCAAGGGAATTTTATAGAAGGGCGAAAACTTCACCTTGTTCGGACTCTTGCCGGAGTAGGCCGAGAAGAAAGCCGGAATCAGTACATCCTGCGAATTGAGGTTGTATGAATCGCCGGCGGGGTTCGCGACCTTCAGGCGTTCGAGCAAAATGTTCCGATAGTCTTTGAAACGCTCGAAGTTGGCCGAGAAGCTTTCCCGATTGGTTTTCTCAAAAGCCGTGAGGAAGGATAAGTAACTCATGGAATAATTACCCGATCGTAGCGGCGACTGGCTCACAAAAGGACCATTGACCGTAGCGGGCCGGAAGAATTCCTGGTAGTTGTCCGAACGGTTGTAGCGTAAATCCATGAAGACCTTAAAGTCTTTCCACGGCTCCAGATCGGTGGTGGCTTCAAAGCGTTTCGTAAGCGTTTGTACGAACGGCTGGTTTTGTACCGTACTCTTGGTAATCCAACCTTCTTCGGCTCCGCGGTAACGAATGCTTCCGTCCTGGCTACCCAGAATGAAAGGCAGACCCGGTACCCCGCTACGATCTCCGAACAGGTGCGGTGTCGGTAAAAAGCCGGGTAAAATCGTCGATTCCTGGATGGCATAGGTATAGCGAATACCCCGAACTGTCAGTAACAATCGAGATACGCTTTTCAGGAATTGATTACGCTCGACGTCTACTTCGTCAAAGTCACCGGGGCTACGGGCAATATCGCGGCGGGGAGCCCGGGGGGAATTCACCCAGCGTAGAGCCTTCACTTTGTTGTACAGGGCAACGAAATCAACCCGACCCGTGAGTACCCGTTCGCGGGTATTTTGAATGGTATTACCAAAGGCCACACCCGTCGAATCGACGATGCCGTAACTATTCGCCTGGAACTTGTAAGCGACGTTGTATTGCAACTGGGCAGTCATCCAGTCCGTGAGCGGAAACTTGTTCAGCGGGATTTGCCAAGTATTGGTAATCCGTTGTTCAAAGTTTTTCATCCGACCGAGTCGCTTCAGACTATTCATTACCGAATCGCGTTTTTCCGGCGTATTGATGTCGCCGTAGGGTTCGTCGATGATGGCTTGAGCCGTGGCATTGTACTGGGCATTCCAGTTTTTCGAGAAATTCCAGTTCAGTCCGTACAGTCGGTTGAACAGCCAGTACTTCTCGAATAAAGGCGTTACACCGTCCGTTGTCAGCATCGGATTTCCCGCCGTAGAACCCGTTGCCGCCTGTCGGTACTGGGTTCGAATCAGGCTTCGGTCCATGTTGGCCTGGAAGGTTACGCTGTTGGGAATGGGCGTAAAGTTGAAATCCTTGATTAGCTGGAAAATATGCTGATCGTTCTTCCACTTCTTGAAGGGCTCCCAAGGTTTCGGAGCCGTGGTGTACGCGTAGGTAAAGCCACCCCGCTGCGACAATTGCCGGTATTCTGCCAGCGTAATGCTCGACCGTATGGCGTCGGAATAGGCGTAGGTAAACGAAAAGTTCTCGATGTCGTAGAAATGGGCTCGGCTGTTCGGATTCACACGAATCTTCCGTACGTTCGAGAAATTGATAGCTTTTCGCATGGAGTTTTCCTCCACCATTTTTCGGTATGCTTCGCGTTGACTAGCGGGCATCGTACTTAGTGATAAATCCAGCGGCATATCCGGATCGAGCGGATTGAAGTGCGGACGAATGTTCTGCCGGTCGTAGCTGAAGTAAAACGGAATCTGTAACCCCCAGTTTTGCGGGAAGAGCTTATCCAGATTTACATTCGAAGCGATACCGAAGGCCGTCGAATTACTCTGTGAACGCTCGGAAATCCGCGTATCCACGCCGCCGAAACCATAGGTCTTCATGGCTCCGGTCAATGTTACGGTTGCAAAGTCGGCTAGCTTGATATCCGCCCGGCCGATAGCCGCGTAACCGGATCGCTGATCAAAATCCGTCGCGTGAAATTCATTGACCCAAACGCAGAAGGACTTGGCCTGTCCATCATCTGATTTCGGGTTTCGTACCCCCAACATCATCACCTGAACGGCGGAAACGTCGGGTGTCCCCACCACCGTAATGTTATACTTGCCGTCTTCGGATACGAGCGTAAAAGGCGTCGCATTAGCCGCTCCCAGGCGGTTACGTTCCGCTTTTACGCGACGAAGCTCGTCAATGGCGAAGTCAAACTTGTTGTCCAGGGGCCATACCAGCGTAGGGTCGGGAGAACCCATATTGAGCGAACCCGGCCGGGTAGCCGTCAGGCTTCGTACTTCGATTTCGTAGAAGTTATCCTTGAAATCCGTACCCAGTCGAATGAAGGCGGAGGTCTTACCGTCTTCATCAGCCAGGTTATCCATGTGCACGGACATGGTCAGGCGGCGGTACTGATTCAGGTTGTAGTTGACAATTTTGTAGGCCGCCCGTGAATCACCGTCTCGCAGATCCGTCACGCACAAGCTTAAGGCTTGTTCGTTCAGGGCCGCGTTGTTCAGCGTCATGATGTCGCGATCCCGTTCGTAGCCGGGAGGAACGACGTAAGGAACGCGAGTGTTATTGTTGCTATTCAGATCGGCTGCGGTGGGGCCATTTTCTTCCACACTTACGGTCGATACCCGAAAGTCGGCATCGTAAGGTTCGGGTACTTCGTCGAGGCCTTTGGTACTGAGATCATACTCGTACTTCCGGTATTGGAAACCCGTCAGTTGCAGCTGAGCAAAGCGAAGAACTACGGGTTCTTCAAATTCCGTCATGACCATCCGCATGAAGCGAATGGATTTGAAGCTGGTGATCCCACCTACGGAGCGACTGGGCTTACGCACTTCAACCCGGAATAGATACCACTTGGCTCCGTCGTCTGTCTCAATTTCATCAACGATGTTGTTCGACCCGATTTTCAGCTCACCGGGTTTCAGCGGAATTTCGTATTCGTAGTATGCTTCTGTTTCGTTGATGGTATTATCATTATTTAAATCTTCAGAATCGGGTAAATTGGTCGAAGAAGGCGTAATCTGCGAACCCGAGGCAGTATTGGCCGGCGAGTTGTTTTCCATGCCCATAAACCGCTTATACCGCTGAATGATCGACCAATTATTTTGATCGGCTTCCGGGCTGAAATAATACCGGAAGTCATCGTTGGAAGGGTCATTCGTAATCTGATCCAGTGCCGGGCCCGTTACCCGGGAACGCACCTGGTTGAGATAGTTACTGAAATAGGTCTGCTCGGCGGCATTATTTACGCCGTCAAGTCCAACATCCTGGGCGGCAATGTTATCGTTGTTGAAGGCATTGATGACGAATTGCTGCTTGGTGGCTCTTCCCCAGGCGGTCGAATCGACGTTGGCGGGCTGCCCGTTGACGGTCTGCGTGCGTACCTCACCCGTAGGCAGGCCATTCTCGAAGTTGAAACGACCGTCCGGAACGACGTCTTCGGAAATATCGCCCAGGTGTATGAGCAGTTTACCCCCCGTAGTATTGGGTTTATCCTGCGTACCGCCATTCGCCCGAACGGGTGCGTTTAGGAACGGATCCATGACCCAGAACTCCATGATTTCAATGTTGGAGTTATCAAAGTCATTATCCGAGGTAATAGCCCGCGTAATGGCTCCGAAGCTCTGTTTGGGATTTCGCAGCCGACCTTCCGACGTTAGATCCGGATTGTAGTTGTACATCCCGCGTTCGGCCGGAAAGTACGCCAGATCCAGAATATTCAGGGGCAGGTTATAATTCAGAGCCGCCTTACCTTTAAAAATCTGCTGGGGCAGGTACTGCTTTTCGTAGAAGTTGGAAACATCCAGATCCGCGGGCACGACGTTGTTACCGAGTCCGCCCGTTCCGTAGAACGTCTGATCGACGTTGTATACGGAAATCAGAGCCCGACGATCGTTGTACTGCAAGGGGTTCCCTGGGGTGCCTTGGTTAAAGGTTACGGGTGTTGCTCCCATTCGCCAGCGGATGGGCTGACGCGTGAAATCGTAGATGGTACGGCTGCCTTCAAAATCATCGAGGTAACTCCGGTTTTGGGCCCGGGGCGTCACACCAGGAAGTAATTGAGCGTATTCGCCCCCGAAGGTAATACTCGACATTTCCTTGGTCTGAATCAAAGGCAGAGCGTCGAGGGCTTTGGTTAGAAAGGGTGCGTCTTTTTTCAGGTTAGCGTCAAAACCGAACAGGAAGTTATTGACGGGCTCATTACCCAAAGCGACCCGCGTAATGTTACCGGGCGTACTTTCCCGGAGTCGCATCAGCGTCGCTCCAATGTTGAAGTTCTTATCGATTCGGTAGTCAAAGCGACCTGCTAGCAGAGTACGAATCTGGTTATTGAAGAGTTCGGGCGTTTCCCAACTGACAGTGATTTCCCGACCTGAGTTCATCAGGGCATCATTCATAATCCGTACGCTTCCACCTTCCACGACGAAGTCCGTACCCGGGTTGAGGTTTACGCCCCCCGCGGATACCTGCACCGTACTCTCATCGACACCAAAACCCAGCGGAATCTGGGCTCCGTTGGCTCCCTGATAACTTCCCTGAATGAAAAATTTATTCTTTTCTGCCTGTTGCGTCGCGTCAATTTGCGTACCTCGGTAAAGCGTATTTTGTACGTACTTTTCTACCAAGGCCGGATCACTATTATTCAGCCGATTCCGTAGGGTGGAACCAAATGGTTCCAGTACGGGGAAGATAATCCGGCCGTTTTTGGGGTCAATCGTGACGTCTTCCACAAAATCAAAATTCCCATCGGGCTGGGCGTCATTCATCTGGTTGAGTTTATCCAGATTCATGACCTGTAAAAGCGGAATGCCGGCCAGATTTGTTTCCTGTAAGCTGGGGTTATCGACGCCCGTAATGTCGTCTTTATAAATCACCCGTAATTGGAAACCCTGCCGTTGTACACTTACATTTCCGCCGGAATAACTCGTCGTCGTACTGGTCGTACTGGAAGGCGTTTGCGTACTCAGCGAATAGATGTTTTTCATCATCAAATCCCACATCGGCAAATTGGTATTATTCCGCAGGGTCGATGATTTGAGCAGTTTCAGCACAATTACTTCGTCTTGTTGCCGATTCTGGTAATCTTCCGTCAGTTCACCTACCTTGAACTTTCGGCCTTGATACGTATACTCGTAAGAAACGGCGACGATTTCGTCGTTACGGATGGGAGCTAGCAGGGAAATGTAGCCTAACTGCGGATGAAAGCGGAATTCCCGGTCATTTAATTTGCGGGCTC
>NZ_JBMDWJ010000053.1:0-19052 GCF_048595215.1 Siphonobacter sp. | reverse complement strand
AAAAGAGGAATTGAAAGGACTGTTTTTGTAATCACATAATCAGAAAATGGGTAGGAAAAAAGGAAAGATGAGGTTTGGAGAGGGGCTATTGATGAGTGAAATTCATCTTGGCAAGACCAATGATAAGAAAATTCGGAAACGAATTTGCCGAAATTGGATGACTTTTAATGGATGGAATTTCAGGATGAATGATTTACTGCCGGTTTATCCATCTTTAACGTACCTATAGCTTCCCTCTTTGATAAATTTTCAAGGCAATCCAACCAGTAAAGGATTGATTTTAGGATCTTCCTACCATTTTTGTAGATAGAACGTGTTGGAAAATCTCCTTCAAATTCCCTTACACCCGTAGAACAACATAAACCAATGACTAAACCTTTTCTGGCTCTTATCGCTGGTGCAGGGGTGACCCTAGCCGCCTGCTCGCAAAACAACGGTAAAAATGCGGAGACCGCAACGGCCGATAGTACCCTGGCTCCGGTTGAAACCAATGCCCCCAACTCCGATTATAAACCAGCTTTCCCAGGTCAGACGCGAATCGCCGGTGTTAAATCAAAAACCGCTTACGAAGGCAAAGTACTTGCCGAAGGACTTAAAAATCCCTGGGGAGTTACCAGCTTGCCCGATGGCCGTTTGCTGATCACCGAAAAAGGAGGTACGATGCGAATTGCCAAACTTAGTGGTGAACTGAGTGCACCTATTACGGGTATTCCAACCGTCAACTCGGATGGCCAGGGAGGTTTGCTGGGTGTGCGGGTAGACCCTGCCTTTGAGCAAAACCGGATGGTATACTGGGTATTTTCGGAGAAGCTACCCGAAGGAAATCTAACAGCAGTAGCCAAAGGAAAGCTTTCCGCTGACGAAAAAAAAATCGAAGGTGCGACTGTCATTTATCGGGCTACGCCAGCGTATAAAGGGGACTTACACTACGGCGGCCGCATTTTGTTCGACAAACAAGAAAATCTGATCATCAGTACGGGTGAGCGTTCGGATACCATCACCAGGCCGCAGGCTCAACAGCTTAATTCAAGCCTCGGTAAAATCATTCGGATTACTAAAGAAGGAAAAGCCGTGGCTGGAAACCCTTTCGAAGGGAAAGCCGGAGCCAAGCCAGAACTGTATTCGTACGGTCACCGAAATGTACAGGGTCTAGCATTTCACCCGGTTACAGGTGATCTGTGGGAGGATGAATTCGGACCCCGGGGGGGTGATGAAGTAAACCGGATTGAACCCGGTAAAAACTACGGCTGGCCTACCATCACTTACGGTATCGAATATAGCGGCAAAAAAGTAGGGGCGGCCATTCAGCAGAAGGAAGGACTGGAGCAACCGGTGTATTACTGGGACCCGGTGGTATCTCCCAGCGGTATGACGTTCTACAGTAGTGACAGTATTCCTGAATGGAAAAACAACCTGTTCATCGGGGGGCTGAGTAGTACGCACATTGTCCGACTAGTGATTGAAGACAACAAAGTGGTAGGTGAAGAACGCCTGCTGGATAAAGAAGGGCAACGCTTCCGTGACGTAACCCAGGGCAAAGATGGAGCCTTGTACGCGATCACCGATCAGGGAAGACTCTACCGAATTTATAAAAAGTAAACCCTTGTAACCCGGATCCGCTGACGAAGTAGATCCGGGTTCTTTTTTATGTATTCTTTCCTGGAATTCTGTTTCCATCGAAAAATCGCCGTTGATGTCATAGTAAAGGCTTATTTCCTGGAATAAAATCATAAAAAATGAGCCCTGAGATTTCGATATGCATCCTTCCCCTCGGACTAATGCATTGTATCGAAATCTCAGGGCTTTCAAAAGAGTGTAAAACGTCGAATTACGTACTTCTTTAAACCGGTTTCAACGAAGGAATTTTTTACCGTAGCAAATAAACATTTACCGATTCCTTGACGTCTACTAAGGTACGTTTGGGTTTTTGAAACGGAGCCGGAATAGGACGTCGGGCGTATTCCTGTAAATACAGTACCCAGGCATCCCGCCACCAGATAGCCTCCTCATGCTGGGTACGAAGTCGCCCTGCGACGTCAGCGTGTAGGGTAGGGTCAATAGCCAGTTTAACCTGAGCCCATTCCCGCTGCAACCATTGTACGGAATCAGCACCCGTATAGAAATGCGTACAAAGTTCATCCCAGAGGTTACGACCTGAGGAAAGGGTTTTGTCCCAGGGAACGTGATGAAACCAGAGCAAGTAGGGGAGAGGACAGGTTTCCGCATCTGCCCAGCCTTTTTGAACCTCAGGGTGGTATTGGGAGAGTGCATTACTACCCGTAGCGGTGCGGTCAAAACCCAGGCCTATGGAATCTGCCCGGTGGTAATAAACGGCAGTCCAGTCCGGACGGGGGCTTTTGTTCTGCCAAGGTTCGGGAGCAAAGTGCACACCCGCCCAGGGCCGGGAAAGGCCCATAGGCGTGTTGTAATTAACGTAAATATCCCGCGAACGGAGTAGCATGTGACGAATCCGGCGTACCGCTTCGGGCTCGTGCGTCAATGACATCTTAATCCATTCGTCAGCGATTTGTTCGGAAGTCAGCGAATGGTCCCAGGCTAATCTTCCAAAGGCATACCAGTTCGCCTGAGCCAGCGGATGGCCCGTCCAGTTGCGATCCGAACCGGTATTAGCTACGCCCGCCATCAGCGTTCGTTCATATCCGTGTAAGCTGCCGTCAATCACTTTGGCTACCGTCGATCCTTTCCCTGAAACGTAGGTATCAGAATCAAGACATTCTTTAAACAAGGGAGCTTCGTATACCAGATGGGTAGCAAAACCCAGGTATTCCTGGGTAAGTTGAAACTCCATGCCCAGAGGCGTACGGGGCATCCGACCAAAGATGGGTGAAAAAGGTTCGCGGGGCTGAAAATCAATCGGACCGTTTTTTACCTGTACGATCACCTTGGAGCCAAATTTGCCATCAAACGGTACAAACTCTTCGAACGCAGCCTTGAAGCGATCAGCGTTGGGGTCGGCTTTGTAAACGAAAGCCCGCCAGATGACCACGCCGGGGTAGGGTTTCATGGCTTCGTCCAGCATATTGGCTCCATCCGCGTGCGTACGACCATAATCCTGGGGTCCGGGCTCGCCTTCTGAATTGGCTTTCACTAGAAAACCACCAAAATCTGGAATGGTCTGGTAAATTTCTTTCACCTTATTGGCCCACCACTGGCGAACCTGCGGGTCCAGGGGATCCGACGTCTTCAGACCGCCGAGTATTTTGGGGGCTGCAAAGTTCACTGATAGATAAACCTTGATTCCATAAGGCCGGAATACGTCGGCCAAGGCGGCTACTTTTTTCAGATATTCGCCCGTCAGCAGGCGAGGACTCGCGTTGACATTATTAAGTACCGTTCCGTTAATGCCTATGGAGGCATTCGCCCGGGCGTAATCGCGGTACCGTGGACTGATGGTTTCGGGTAATTCATACCATTTCCACATCGATTCCCCCGCATAGCCCCGCTCAATGGTTGCGTTAGGATTGTCCCAGTGATTAAGCATCCGAAGTTTTACTTTCGGACGGCTAACAACGGCCAGTGAATCCAGGGGCCGATGCACCTGTAATTGACGCAACAGAGCAAATACCCCATACAAAACACCCGTATCAGTTTGGCTGATAATCTGGAGGTTACCCTGACGTTTGACGATACGGTAACCTTCAGGGGTAAGATCCTTTACATCCGCACCCATCGGCGTAATCCGTAGCAGGATTCCACCAGTCCGATTGCCAGAAGCCTGTACGGATGGTACGGACTGTCCGAGTAGTCCCTTGAAGCCCTGGCGTAACTCGTCCGTTGCCGTATTCAGGATAGGGGATGAACCTTCCAGTGCGATGAACTGCATGGATCGGGTGTAAGACGTCCGAAGGGAAGCGTTGGAGATTCGGTCGTATTTGAGCCAGAGTTGGTAACCATCGTCGCCTTTAGCCAAAGGAGCCAGTAGCAGCAGGTACAAGAATAGTAATCGTTTCATTAACAGAGATTTATACGGGTGTTATACAAACGAATGAAGGCTTAAGTGCAGTGGGTTATCGCTTTGTAGAATAAACGTCAGCAACCAGGCGTATACCTATTTTGACGGGTATGGCAGCTCATCGTTCGCGAAGCGACCCTGACACTCTTTTACCTTTATATCTAATAAATCGGGGGATTAAAAAGAGGCGTAAATTTTACGTGTAAAAATGACACTTATTTTGAAAACCATAGCAAACTACTCGTACTTTTTTGTAAAAAAATATACGAATAGTTAAAAATAGGACCTTTAAACGCTTAGCTCCGGACTAGGAATAAAGTTTAGAAACGCATTATGGGTAAGTTGATACTTATTGGAATTTACCTGATACAGGTAGGCTCCTCGCCGAGAATATCCCTTCTGTTTTTCATCTAATTTAGTTAAAAGACTGGTTGATAGTATTTTACGACTGAAGTTACGTTTATCAAATTCAGTATTGTAGATCGCTTCGTATAACTTTTGTAATTGAGGAATTGTAAATTTCTCGGGTAATAATTCAAAACCAATGGGGTGCTGAGCGGCCTTGTAACGAAGCCGCTTAAGAGCAAGATCTACCATGTCTCCATGGTCGAAGAGTAGGGGAGGTAAGTCGTAGATAGAAAACCAGCGAGCCTGAAACGTATCGGATAAAGTAGCTTCGTAATCGTCAATTTTAATTAAGGAAAAGTAAGCAACGGACACTGTACGTGTGATAGGATCGCGATTGGGGTTGCCGAAGGCATAGAGTTGCTCCAGATACACATTTGTCAGGCCCGTCAGATCAAAAAGAATACGGCTTGCGGCATCCTCCAGACTCTCATTCGGTTGCAGCCAACCCCCCATTAATGACCAAGTTTCGGCCTCGATCCCTCGCTTAACGAGTAATACTTTTAAGCCTTCGCCATCAAAGCCGAAAATAATGGAATCTAAAGCCAGTAAATAAGGGTGCTGTTGTTGGTATTGATCTAACATGAACGCTCACTCAGGAATGGACCACGTTTTTAAAATGTATTTTCTCCCAAGATAAAGCGAAAATGTTAACTTTTTGTTACAAGTTCAAGATAGACTTTGACGCAATCCCGTAAGGGCAACATTTACTTAGAATTCTGGTGATCTAATTTAGTTAGAAGTTGACTCGATTTTTAAACTTGAGTCCATAGTATCACGCTCATTCTCGTCAAAATCAAGCATTTCTGAATTGCAAAGGCAGCAAAGTACACCGATGCATTCAGTTTTGGATTAGTAATATTACGTTCTACAAGCCCAATGATGAACAGCGGTATAGTAAAGTACCCATTGATTGGTGTATTTGGCGGAAGTATGAATAAAGGTATCCTCTTAGGCCGTCCTGTAGTGGAGTGATTTAAGAGATATAGGTGCTGCGAAGCGATGTATACCGATTGCGGACCGGACTAATAAAATAGTTGTCGTATGGCAATTGCTTAAAGCATGAATTTGTTAAAAATGATCATAAGATGCCAATTTTTGATATTAGATAATAAATTTACGCCCTATCCCCAGTACTAACTCAATAACTACCCCTGAATATTCAATTAAAAGGACTTGATCGCATTGGAATACTTGGTATCAGTTAGGATGACCTTAACAGAATGAATGTTTGAATCTTTTTAGCGACACCTACTCCCAAAGGTCCGTTGTTTCTATATTTTTTGTTAGTAGGCTTATAATCAAAAACTTAAACCCTTATTTGATCCTTCTATTTACGGAAGATAGAATCACTACTCTATTCATTGACAAAATGCGAAGTTGTAGTATTTCGACTTCAATAAACCGCGTAGGGAAGGAGCGGGATAGAACATCGGATTTCGTCTAGTATAAACAGAATAGTACAAAAAACGGTGCATGAGTTCGGGGGGACTTAATTTAGTGAAATGAACTATCTGATTACACTATATTCTGTAGGGTGCTACAAAACATAGAACTTTAAGATTCTATTTTATCATCAAGTATCGTTGACTAACAGTAGTCTATTTTGTAAATGAAGTTAACCTTCATGGTTAGTGAGGCAGTGCTAGAAAATTGACAGTCCTTCAGCTATAGAGCTGAATTTTGGATTCTTTGTACGTTGAGTAGAAGTTGATATAAAGCTATTGTACATATAAGTTACTTCCTATCAACTCTGGTGAGAACGAGCTTATTGGCTAGCACGAGTAACAAAGTAGATTCCTAATGGCCACCTATACTCGAGTCGTTGATTACTTCCTTAGCAACCCCTACCATGCTTTATAACTCGGAAGCCGTATCGAACTATTACTTTGCATTTCTAATTCGACTATGATGAAGATAGATAAAGCAGATTTTCGCCTCGAGTTAATTTGTTATCTTCTTCAGCTTTAAAAGTGCCGTAAAACTGTAGCACTTCAGATATAATATATGTGTCAATAGGCCGAAAGGTTGTAGGTTCTGCCCTGCTTGGTAGTTTAGTTTTAACATACTCTTTGAATATTGATTTTAAATTTACTAAAATTGATTGAAAGGTTATTTTTTTATCATATCAAACAATGAGGTTTATACAAATTACAAGTAAAATAATATGAAGTATATAGGAGGCCTTATCTGTTTACTATTTGTTATTTATTAAACAGAAGCAAATTAACTGTAATTCATCTACTGTAAATAATGCAACGTATATACATCTAAGACAGGCTATTGTAAAGAATATAATAGTATTAATACGGATTATAATAAATCTTTAGCTACTTATTTAAATTAAGCTAGGTAATACTAAAAATTCAAGAATTTGATTTAAGTACATATTCTACTTTAAAAATCTGCTCGGTACTATTTAAATAAATCAAGCTTTGTCCTAGGCCAACTATGTATACTACAGAAATGCCCTTTCTTGCAGTTAAACCAAGATTATCCTACCTACACCTACCTAATAACCCTAGAAAGCATCATGTAACCAAGACTTCCACAATAGTGAATTATATAATTTGTTGTAGTAATTATTGATTACTTAAGTAGTACTAGTATGACAAATACTGTTCATGGTTAGAGTAATGTACTTATGTAAAAAATGAGATATATTGATTTATGATAGTAAATGAGGAATTAATAACTATTAATACGGTAGTAGAGATCTTCTTTTTCAATGGCAAAAGGATGAATTAGGATTATTTTTTTTTCTCAAGTAAATGAAAGTATTCTTCCCAGACTAGAATGCAATTAATCAATTAATTGTATTTTTGAAGATTTATAAATAATACTTAAGCTTAACGTTTAAATGTAAGTGACCTTCTGGAGGCTTTCATTGAGCCGAGAGAATACAATCTACAGAAATTAAGCAATACTGATAACCGTAGTTATCATACTATTCCCTTATTAACCAACATGAATGTATTGATTCTAGAAGATGAACCAAAAGCAGCTTATGAATTAAAGCATACCTTGGAAACATTAAAGAGTGACCTTCACGTTTGTGCTATCCTACCGTCTATTGAAGAAGCACGCACTTGGTTGTCTACTCATGATGTACCGGATCTTATTTTTGCTGATATCATCTTATCCGACGGTAAAGTGTTCCATCTCTTTAAAGAGATAGAAGTAAAGTCTCCCGTGATCTTCTGCACCGCTTATGATGAATTCGCTTTGGAAGCCTTTGAAGCAAATGGCATTGACTATTTGCTAAAACCCATTGAAGAAGAAAAGCTACAGCGGAGTTTGGAAAAGATAGAAAGGCTGAAAACAGTTTTTTCGCATCAGTCTTTTCTCGAAGACATGAGCCGTCCAAAAAACATATTCGTCCATTTTCGTGACAAGTTAATTCCCATCGAGCCTGCGACCATCAATTATATATATACCTATAACCATGTCGCTTACATTCACACAGATTCTCAGCAGTATGAGATTCGTGAAACGTTAGATGAGCTAGCTCTACTATTACCTGAACGTGATTTTTACCGGGCTAATCGACAGTACATTATTCCACAGCGAAAAGTACAGCACGTAGAACGTAGTTTTACCCGAAAATTGACCGTAAAATTAACCGTACCTACCCCTCAACCCATTGTAGTTAGTAAAGCCAGAGCATCTGAATTTTTACAATGGCTGAAAAGCTAGTGGTACCCAAAAAAATAATTTTCCATGACTGTCCTGTTCAGTCGTTTTTTTGCCCACTTCAGCATTTTATAGGCTAATGTTATCAATTGCTTACTTAATTTCGTTAGAGAGAGCCGCTTATCATCATCATATTTAAGCAGATTTTTTTAACAGTATTAACGATCAATTATCATGCCGCCTTTATGCTTTTCGAGCCATTCTCTGCTCCTTGCAATACACTGCCTATTTGTATATCAGATACATCGTCTGTTAGGAAAACAGTATACGTTCATTTCTAATGTTGGCCTGCTAGAGATTTGAAATATACCCCTATTTCATACTCCGCATCCATCTAGCAATTTATCCGGAATAGTATCAATCTTAAGGATTGAGATAATCTGTTTATGAACATGCTATACACTATAGGAGCCGCTTACGCGAGGCAGAACCAACCGATTACTTTCCCACACCGAGGTCTTCGAAAACGGAGATTCTTGAGTCTTAATACTTTTCAATACCAAACTTTTTCGAGTCCAATCATTCTATGAAAAATGTCCTCATTTGCGAAGATCATCCCGTCGTAGGTTTAGGAATCAAGTACTTATTAGAATCTAACTTTCCTAAACTGAACGTTTACCTCTGTAGTGATTATGAGCAAGCCTTGCAATACTTTAGCACGGTGCCGATTTATATGCTAGTACTTGATTTGAATGTGCCCGGGGGCAATTCAATCAAAATGCTGGAAACTTTTCTTTACAAACAACAGCAAGCTCGCATTCTGGTTTTTTCGGCCTATGATGAAAAAGTTTACGCTCTGCCCTGCCTAAAAGCGGGTGCAAAAGGTTATATTTCCAAGCACGCTGCTCAGGAAGAGGTACTATTGGCTGTCAAAACGGTATTTAATAATGAAAAGTACTTAAGTCCTCAAATGCGGCAGGTTAGTATTGACAAGCTGCTCCATCAAGCCGAGGAAGTTCATAATAATCCTTTGGAAAATCTGTCGGATCGCGAGAAGGAAGTTTTACACTACCTGGTAAAGGGCTACGGTCCCGCTGATATTGGACGGCAGCTCAACCTGCATATATCCACCATCAGTACGGTCAAAAACCGGGTTTTTAGTAAGTTAGGGGTCAATAGTATCGTCTCCTTACTCGAAACCATGCGAGTACTTCAAAGTACGCCTTCCGTCGCAGTATAGTCTTTTTGTTTACGAAGCTTGACCAGCTACTCTGATGCCTTCAGAGTAGCTGGTCAAGCTTTTTGCCTACTTTCATGTTATCAAGAATACTTATAGTTTGGCTGATTAGCTGTGGCGTGTGGGTAAGCTTACCAGCTCATGCTCAAACCTTTCACATCGAACAATACACAGACGATAATGGCCTGCCTCAAAACAGTGTAAAAAGCATTGCTCGGGATGCGGAAGGGTTTCTTTGGCTAACGACGGAAGCCGGACTAGTACGATTTGACGGGCAACAATTCTACACCTCCCTTCATACGCATAGTCAACGCTTTAAGTCTTTGTATCCGGACCTTTCTGCCGAGGGGAAAAGTTTATATGCCATCAATGAAAAGAATGAGTTTATAAAAATTAAGAACGGGAAGACGTATCCCAAGCAGACCTACTATCAACCCCATCTTAAACCCCAATTACCCTCTTTCCCGCTGAGCATTTCTACGGGATTGCCGGATAATTATTACATGTTGGATACTGTTCGCAAGTATCTGATTCCGATAAAGAACAGTAGCTTTTTTCTGTGTACCCATACTACACTGGATGCGTATGTACAGGGCAAAAAAGCGTATAGTTTCAAAAGGGAATTTAACAATTTCAAGCACCTATTCCGGCTGGGGACTAGTTTATTCGAGTTTCGACCTGATGGAAAGATGAAACGGGTTAGCGAACAACAACCACGCCTTTTTCCGTTAACGGGAGATATTCTTCTGAACCCTTCTTATAAAACTTCAGAGCAGAACATTCAACTCTACTGGAACAATGCAGCGGATCAGGCCTTCTTGTATTTGAAGGGCTGCTTGTACCAGCTGAGCCAAACGACAGATGCCTTAAAAACCGAGCTAATTTTAAAAGACTTTGATTTCTCACAAGTCAACATTGCTAGTGTGTATTATGATTCCGTATACAAACGGGTTTTTCTGGGAAGCTTAAGTCAAGGGCTATACGTATGCACCCGAAGGGATTTTCAAACCCTGTATCTGAAAGAAGGCGGTCAGACGAATGTATTCTATGCCCAGTCCCGATTTCAGGATTCGAGTGTAGTAACCAATAAGGGGGTGGTTATGCAACCCAATGGCCAGCGAACCGTACGTAAGCACTTAACCGCTCTTGCTCAAACTAAATTTGATCGGTATATGATGGCCCTAGATCGCCATCAGAATATCTGGACTACTAGTGAAAATAAACTTTATAAATTTAATGCAACCGGCGATCGTCTACTACAGCAGTGGGAGCTTGCCGGGCACATTTCCTGTATCTATCAGGGTGATGAAGGACCCCTCTGGATCGGCGTTGATGGGCAGGGTATTTTCCAGTTAGATGAACAGCAGCAAGCTCCCCAGCTTTACCTCAAAATGCCTAAGGTACGCGTTTCCTATTTTCTATACGAAAATGCCGATAAGTTATGGGTAGGGACCTACGCTGGACTTTTTAATATTCAGGGCTCTGCCCGTAAGGTGACTTGGGTATCAGCATTGGATCAGATTTATGTTCGAAGTTTACACACTTCCAAAGCCGGTGAGTTATGGGTTAGTACTGCTGAAAATGGTATTTATCTGATTCAGGGAACAAAAGTGACACACCTACCACTTGATCCGCATCATTATATGGCCCAGGCCCATTGCATCATGGAAGACCGTAAGGGCTATCTCTGGATTACTACCAACAAAGGCTTATTTCAGGCGGCCAAGGGGGACTTGCTCCGGTTTGCTGAAGGAAAGATCGACGGAACTATTTATTACCATCATTATACCAAAGAGCACGGTTTTCGTATCAACGAATTCAACGGCGGCTGTGAGCCCTGTGGTTTACGCGTACAAGATCGGTATTTTTCCTTACCTACTCTGAACGGATTGGTGTGGTTTGAACCGGAAAAGATTAAGCCAGAACTACCGGAGCAGAAGGTACTCATTGATCGTATAAGCCTGGATGGAGCTACGCAGTTTCTGTCTTCGGATACCCTTATACTACCCCCCAATCATACGCCCTTAACCATTTACGTTACTACGCCTTACTTTGGTAATGTCAATAACCTACGTCTATCCTACGCGTTTACCGCCGATGATGAAAAAGCGAATAGTTGGAATGAGCTCCGTAGCATTGATCGAACCTTTCAACTTACGCACGTAAGTCCCGGTACGTACAAACTATCCGTTCGGCTTACGAATGGTTTCGGAAGCGATAATTACTCGGTTGGCCACCTTACGGTAATCATTCAAAAGCCCTGGTACTTGCGTACGACATTTTTGATAATCACTGGAGTCATCGCAATCTTAATCCTGTACGGGATGATTGAACTTCGATCTTCGTACTTAAAGAATAAAAACCGGAAGCTGGAAGCCGTGATTTCCGAACGAACGAGTGAACTCAAACAAATGCTTGCCCTCGTAGAAAACTCACAGCAGGAATTGCTCTGGCGAAAATTCATTCAGGATCATATCATTGCGGCCATTAGTCATGATGTAAAAGCTCCTTTAAGGTACGTCGTCGACTTGAATCAGCTGGTCTATCAGCATTTTCAGAAAGAAGGTACTTCCCCTACGATGTTGGAAATGACGAAAGGAATCTACGATTCGACCTTTCGAATTCAGCAGTTGATCAATAATTTACTGGAGTACGTAAAGCCCCAAATGAAGCATTCTGGAAGCGTGTCCTTGCAACCGGTGAATCTTCACGAGCTGGTCGCGAATAAAATTGCATTCTTCCGGGATAGTGCCCGGAAGAATAGTACAACCGTGATAAATCGTGTGGTAAATGAGGTGAGCGTGACCAGTAATCCAGAATTACTAGCCATCATTATTCATAACTTATTAGATAACGCCATCCGCATTACTAAAAATGGCTATGTAACAATAAAAGCCCTGGAGATGGAGTCCGAAATTCATTTGTCCATTCGCGATACGGGCCCTGGAATGCCTTTAGCGTTAGTAAACTGGCTCAACCAGCCCCGATCGCGTACTTTAGAAGAGGCCAGTAAGGAACTGCCGCCGCAATTGGGTCTGGGATTGATTATCCTCAAAGATTTAAGCCAGTTATTAAAAATCCGACTCACGGTGCTTTCCCAAGAAAAGGGTGGTACGGAAGTGCTGCTCAGCTTCCCAAAACAGATGTCGGAAGATTTTGAAGTAAATTCTACTTTCAGTTAACCAGATAGTTGATCAAACCGTAGATCTAGCATGACCCGGAAACTGTGGATCGTTTAGCCCAAAACGATCCACAGTTCTTTTAACGTATAGCTTCATCGGGTATACGCTTTTTCCAGGCGTTTCAGACCTTTCCGTTCAGCTTCAAACGTTTACCGCTCCCCGGTAGAATGTTCCTTTTCGAAGGAATGTTTTTTTTACGACGTATACCGATCCCCACTTTTTTGTAATTACACAAGCAAGTACACAAGCTATGCTGACGACTGACAAAAATGCTTTTGGGCAGCCCTTCGTTCGTACCGAACAGGTTTCACAGTGGGCCTTGGGGGTAAAAGAACAACTGAAGCAGGCAAGGGTAGAAGCCACGACTTTTCGTTGGGCTCAGGGAAAGCTACAGACGGCCTTGGATGATCACTCATTCTGGTTATTCTACGAATTTCCGAATAAAGGAAAACTGGCCATTCGTACCTGTTATGATCAGCACCTGACGGGTACCGTACGCAAACTCAAAAAAAACAAACAATCGGCTGAATGGGAAGTAGAAGGGTCACTGGGTCTTTTCCGTATTAACTTGGAAATCTACGAATCCGGCTTGTTGCGGTATACCACCCGACTGACACCCCGGCAAGCGTTTACCGTACAGGGCTTTCCCCGGGATATTTATTTCCTCAACGCCGAGAATGATCCCATGGAAACGCAGGGCCGGATCTATATTAAACAAAGTGGACCCACGGCGGGTCTGGTGTATGCTTCCGTCATGGAACCAGTGGAAGGAAGTTTTTTTTACTTTCAAAACCTCACGGCTCTGAATGAATACGGGGATCTAACGCAAACCGAACCCAGTGGCTGTGTATCGGCTCAGTGGCCGGAGTTGGGTTTTAGCCTACCCGCCGCCGAACAGCCTTTACCCGCGGAGAAAGAACTTACCCTGAATGATGCGTTTGTGTACCTCCATGAAGTTGTTCCCACGGATGAATTTGAGGGAGCCGATCAGTTTTTAGAGGCGATAGGGCTCATCTATCCTCACTTACAAAAACCCGAAACGGCGTACTACGACTGGACTAAGGCTTCCCAGCGAACCATTGAAGCCTTAACTAAAGCCGGTGAATGCGGTCGTCAGATCCATAATAAATTTTACGTTAATGCCTACGTAGGTTCCACGGAAAAGCCCCCTGAAAGTATGGTGCAACTGGCGATTCTCGTACCGCTTTGGGAGTATCAGCAATGGCTGGGCGAGCCCGTGGAATTAGTAGAAAAGCTGCGACAAAGCATTCCTTCTTTTTACGATGAACAGAAAGAAACGATCGTTCGTTGGTTGCCCGGCGAAACGTTTAAAAAGGAGGAGTTAAGTGAAGAGGAAGACCCGGATAAAATTGATTCCTGGTATCTGGTTCATATCCTCATGAATCTGGCCCGCCTGGCCGAACATGGCGATATGCAGGCAAAGGAGCTGTTCCTGAAATCCCTGCAATACGTTATCAATGCGGCTCATCATTTCAAGTACGAATGGCCCGTATTTTACCACGCCGAGAGCCTGAAAGTACTCAAAGCAGAAACCAGTGAAGGTAGGGGCGGTGAGCTGGATACGCCCGGACTCTACTGCCACATCATGCTTCAGGCCTATGAAATGACCCGAAATACGGTGTATCTGGACGAAGCAATTCGTTCAGCCGAAAAACTAATCGGCAAGGGATTTGATTTGTTGTACCAGTCCAACATCACCATGATGAGTGCTTTGACTCTGGTGAAGTTGGGGAAGCTTACGGGTAATCACTTGTACTACAAACTGAGTAAACTCAGCATTGCCAACCTCATTGCCCGCATGTGGATCTGGGAATGTAGCATTGGCCTGGGTAAATACCGGAGTACCTTCCTGGGCGTGGCTCCCTTGCGGGATGCGGAGTACCTGGCCGCCTATGAAGAAGCCGAAATCTTTGCTACCGTACTCAATTACCTCAAGGAATTGGGCAGTGATGTGCCGGCTCCCATCCGGCAGATTTTCAGTGAATACTTCAAGTATCTGTTACACCGGGGAAGGTATTATTTCCCAACGGAATTACCTCCCGACATGATCAGTGAAGAACCCCGGGAAGGCCACATTGCTCAAAAATTGCCCATTCCGCTGGAAGACATTCCGACGGGTCTAAAAAAAGCGGGTTCGGTAGGCCAGGAAGTATACGGAGGAGCCTTGCCGTATATCCTGACTACGTATGCCTATAAACGTTTCGACCCGATGCCGGTGATGGTGTTTTGCGAGTATCCCATCTATCACGCGGAATACGACATCGTAAGTCCACACCAGGGATACGCGTTATTCCGCTTGGGAGGGGTAGCCGGGTTTACGTGTCGGGTTCGGGTAATTACTCTGGGTAGATCGTTGCCACTCATCCAGCTTTTTGATTCAGTAGCGGAGGAACCCATGCAGCCCCAGGACGAAACCCACCAGTATCAGGAATTTATAGTGCAGGGCGACCAGCAAATACGGCTGGAGTGGTCACGCTCGTAAGGTCAAATTCTATTCACTCACGTTAGATAATTTTCAACAATGCAACAAGCTACGCAAGCACACACCCGGGTAGAAAGCCTGGAAGGAAAACGTATTCTGCTAACGGGCGGTACAACGGGTATCGGCCGGGCGATTGGGATTTTACTCGGTTCCTACGGAGCTAGTATTTTTACCTTTGGTCGCCACCAGCAACAACTGGACGAAACCCTAACGGCCATTCGGGAAGCCGGTGGAAAAGCAGAAGGCATCATTGCCGACGCAGCGAAGCCGGAGGATATCAAAAAGGTATTCGAGCAGGTGGATCAGCAGCTGGGCGGACTTGATATTCTGATTAACTCGGCGGCTCTGGCAGCGGGCTCCATTGATGAAATGCCCGATGAAGAGTGGCGATACGTCATCGAAACTAATCTGATGGGCTATCTAGCTACGACGAAAGAAGCTCTAAACCGTATGAAGCCTCAGCAAAAAGGCCACATCGTATTGATTGGATCGATGAGTGCGGATGTACGGGAGGAAGGCAGTTCCGTGTACGTGGCTACCAAATCGGCCATCCAGGGTTTTGCGGAAAGTTTACGGAAAGAAGTCAATAAACTCGGCATCAAAGTGAGTTTGATTGAACCCGGAGCGGTAGGTTCGGACATGCAGCCGACCACGCCCGAAGAAGAACGCGAAAAGCAGAAAACGGGAGAGATGTTGAAGGCGGAAGATATTGCGGTTTGCGTCCATTATATCCTGACCCAACCGCTTCGCTGCGACGTCGTTTCCATCCAGATCCGTCCGCACTTACAATTAATTTAAAGTACCTTTTAGTTACAAACGGGTGCAGGCTCTGGGAAATCAATCGCCCGAAGCCTGCACCCGTTTTGTATAAATACCATCATCTTTAGTACGTATAGGGATAAAAAAACAAAAGATCGTACGGATAATTCAATATTGGTTTTAATCAGCCCTTAGCTTCATAATTAGATAACATTCGCGTTGTTTTAGGGTAATCTAGCGACCTTTATTTTGCAGTAATGAAGAAGGTATTGAGTTTGGTTTTGATGCTACAGGGAGCATTGGCGGCCTACGGTCAGTCGGTGCAGATCCAAAAATCAATAACCGTTGATTCGTTGGGAGCAGGGCAGGGGGTAAGTTATATCGATGGAAACGTATACCTCTACGGCGATCGGGAAGTAGGAATCATTCGGGAGTATATATTGAAAGACCACGAACTTCAGTATACGCAAAAAGAAGTACAGCTAAGCATTGATTCTAAAGACATTATCAATCATCCAACGGGCATCGCTCATAAGTCCGGAAAACCGGTATTCATCGGAAACAGCATTCGACTTAATCCGGAAGGAACGCAGTGGAAGGCCGTTATCTATCAGGTAAATTGGGCGGGTTTACTCCAGACCGGAACCCTCCAGGGAAATCTTATCCGTACGATTGAAGATGATGTCTGCATTCAAGGGACTCGTCCGGAGTACGTGCAATATCAGGGTCGCTGGTACGTAGCCACGGCTGATTACGGGAACAAGGCCAATGAGGTACGATTGTACGACCCGCAAGCACTGGTTAAAGCGTCAAAAACCTCGGAACCGGGTATTCTCTACAAAAAGTTTACCTGTTCACCCTGGATACAAAACTTACATTTCATCCCGGATAAAAACATCTTGGTACTGATTCAAAATCAGATTGAGGGCCGCCGCTGGCGATTGACTTTTCTGGATTTGAATCAATCCCTTGCCCAGGGCAAAGAACACGTATTGAAAGTAATAGACTTTGATAAATCCGATGAACTGGAAGGGTTTACCCTAACCCGTAACGGGCAGGGAATCCTGGTGACTTCTTCCAAACAGTCGAACGTTCACTGGGTAACGTTCGACTACTAGTATCCGCCACTTTCCTTTGTAACCACCCCTTTGGGCTAGCTTAAGTCCTCTGATTCCCTGGAATCAGAACCGCTGCCTATGGCCTGTTTTTAGCACATTCATCTACTACACTATACATGCAGAAACGTGTATCCTTTCCCTTGCGTAAAGCGGCGACGCTCCTGAGTCCGCTTTGCCTGTTGGTGGTTCTGGCAACCACTAGCGATGCTCTCTCCCGAACTCCCGAGCCCCAACTTAGCTCCTCACGGGCTCTGGTCAAAATCACCGGGATTGTTCGTGATGAAAAAGGAGAAGCCCTCTCGGGTGTAACCGTGAGCAGCAAAGGCACCACCCGTGGTACCGTTACGGATGCTACGGGAAAGTATGCCCTCGAAGTAGAAGAGGGTAGTACGCTGGTGTTCTCCTTCATTGGCTACGTCTCTCAGGAAGTCGTAGTGGGTAATCGGCAGGTCCTGGACGTACAGTTGCAGGAATCCGCCAGTCAGCTCAACGAAGTAGTGGCCGTGGGTTATCAAACCGTTCGTAAAAGCGATGTAACCGGGGCCATTTCTAGCGTGAAAGCGAAGGAACTGAATCTTTCTACGCCAACGGTTGGACAAGCCTTGGTTGGGAAAGTAGCTGGCGTTCAGATTTCGCAGGTGAGTGGAGCTCCCTACGTCAGTACCAAAATTCGGGTACGGGGCGTCGGCTCTATCAATGCCAGTGCGGATCCGCTGTACGTCATTGATGGCTATCCGGCCGGACCCGATGTCTTCATCAATCCCAATGATATTGAATCGATTGACATTCTGAAAGATGCGGCTTCGGCGGCCATTTATGGGTCACGGGCCGCCGGTGGCGTTGTACTGATTACCACCAAACGAGGCAAAGAAGGCAAGGGCCGACTGGATTACGATTATCAGTTTGGATTGAATCAGCTCAGCAAAAAAGTGGATCTGCTAAACGCCGAGGAATTCGCCCAGCTACACATCGACGGTCACAATAACTCGTACCGTGATCTGGTTCGTAATTCGGGGCAAACCTGGAACGACGCCATGTTTTCCGACAACAACGCGACCCGTATTGCCCGGGTGGGTAACGCCAGCAGCGTGAGTATTCCAACGGAGATTTATGACTTCGCTACTCAGACAATGATCAAACCGAAGTACAATACCGATTGGCAGGATGAACTCTACCGCACGGCCTCCGTACAGCGGCATAACCTGAGCTTTTCGGGCGGTACTAAGGATGTTCGGTACGCTTTGAGTGGCGGTTATCTGAATCAGGAGGGGATCATCGTAAGTACCAGACAGGAACGCATGAACCTGCGGGCCAATCTGGATGCCCAAGTGAACAAACGCCTGAAGATCGGAGCGAACCTGGCCCTGACTTCCAATACCAACCGCGAAGTGGAAGAAGGCCGTTTTGATAAAGGACCCATTCTTGGTGCTTTAATCTATGCTCCATACTTCCGGGCCTACAACGACGATGGTACATTGTCCAAATTTGAATCTTCTTCCCAAGGACCCCTGTACGCGTATCAGACGGTCGAAAACCCCGTTGCGGTAGCGATGGAAACGATTATTCGTCGCCGGGGCTCGCGGAGTACTTACAATGGTAATGCCACGTATGATCTGCTGCCGGGTTTATCGGCCCGGATCAACCTGGGGATGCAGTCTTACAACGAAAAGTACGAGTACTATCTCCCCACGAGCCTGAGTAGCGGAAACAATGCACCAGGTTCAGCCCAGGCCATTGCCGCCGCCACGGCTACGGCTCGTACCATCGCTCAGGTAGATCGACTCGCTGAATACACGCTGCATTACAACCGTCAGTTTGGCAAACACAGCCTCGATGCGTTGGCGGGGTATACGGCTCAGAAGTTTGAAAGTGATATCATCAGTGTTTCGGCCCGGGGTTTTCAAAACGACCGAATTAAGGAAATTACCGGAAAAGGAGCCGATCCCACCAACTTCCTTCTGAACGTCGGCGGTGATTTGGGTACGCAAAAATACACCTGGACCCTGCTTTCGTACCTGGCTCGGGTGGGTTATAACTTCGATGAAAAGTACTACCTGTCGGCTTCCTTCCGCCGGGATGGTTCTTCTCGCTTCGGTCCGCTTAACAAATGGGGTACTTTCCCTTCTGTATCAGCGGGCTGGAATATTTCCAAAGAGAATTTCTACCATGATTTTCTGGGACAAAACTCTTCGCTCAAACTACGGGCCAGCTGGGGTTTGAGTGGCAATAACAACATTGGTAA
>NZ_JBMDWJ010000052.1:0-1778 GCF_048595215.1 Siphonobacter sp. | reverse complement strand
ACATTAAACTGGTAGTGCTGCATCATAAACTCTTCCAGATCGAGCTTACCCGGTTCGTCGAAATCGAACAGAATGTTTTTTAAGTCAGGTTCGGTACGCAATAGCAGCAACACCGCCTCTTTTACTTTTAAAGCAAACAATGGATCGTCCGTAGTTCCGGGCAAGGGTACGTAGGGCATCAGGGAATCCATGTATCCCTGGTACAGCGGGTGCGGCGATAGAGGAATGACCGCTGGAGCTGGCAGGGGCCGTTTCTGAGCAGTATACCCGTATTCCTGACTTAGATTTACTAACGTTTTTTGATCGAGGAAAACAGAAATAGAGGTAAACTCCCCTCCTATGGGCGGATGCTTTACGAATTTCGCCAACTGATTTCGGCGACTAAAACGGAAATCGCCGGGCTTAAACTCGTGCACCTGCAAGCCGTCATTGACCGTCAGCGAACCGGAAATCTGATAGCTGAATACGTGTTCGGGAATAAACTGCTCCCCGTCCCTACTGATGTTGTAGTAGCACGAATAGATAATGCTAGAATTGGGTGGCACTTCGGACATGGCTGAATTAAAAACTTGCTGCGTACGTGTGTACGCAACAAGTTACAGATAAGAAGGTTCGATAGAAATCCGTTCGGGAAAGGATCTTCTACAGAAGTGTTGTTTAAATATCAACGCTTATGCTTTCCCTTTCAGATACGTCTGGCCCAGTTCGCTATCCAGAAAATTCTCTGAATCGTCGTGATCCGTGGAAACGGAAACGGGTAGCCAGGCTTCAAATTCAGCCTTGCGTCGGGCGTCTGCTTCCTGTAAAATGCTGGCGGCTTCACTTCCCAGAATTAAATGTATCGGAGGTTCCGGATGGTTCACCAGATCAATCAGGACCTGAGCCGCTTTGGCCGGATCGCCCATGGGGATGTATTGGCCACTGGCGAAATACTCGGCACGCTGGCCCACGCTGGTTTCATATCCTTCAACCGGGGTGGCGTAAGTCATGGAAGCTCCGGCCCAATCGGTACGAAAGCCACCGGGTTCAACGGACGTCACTTGTATGCCGAGCGGAGTCACTTCATTGACGATGGCTTCGGTGAAACCACCCAGCCCAAACTTCGCCGCCTGATACATAGTCAAGCCAGCGGCACCCACGCGACCTCCTACGGAGCTAATTTGTAAAATACGGCCACTGCGTTGCTTCCGCATCACGGGTAGTACGGCCCGCGTGATGGCAATGGGAGCGTATAAATTCGTTTCGAGCTGGCTACGTACCTGCTCTTCCGTGAAGGCTTCGGCGGCACCAATGATTCCAAACCCTGCATTATTGACCAGTACGTCAATATGGCCAAATCGTTCCACGGTAAGCGTTACGGCGGCTTGAATTTGTTCCAGATTCGTCACGTCCAGCGTGAGGAGTTCCAGTTGATCGGGATACTGATTCTTGAGAGCCTGCAAGGATTCGGGTTGACGAGCTGTAGCGGCCACCCGATCCCCCTGAGCCAGTACGGCTTCGGTTAACTGACGACCTAATCCACGGGAACTTCCAGTAATGAACCAAACCTTTTTCATAGCGAATGTTTGTTTATTGTTTCGATTACAAAATTCGTGGATAGGCCTAGGGGCTGCTTTGTTAAAAAGCTCAAAGTAACTTTGCTAAAAAGCTCACGTTAGGAGCTACGATTGAATTTGACTTCCACAAAAAAACTTACCCTCTCTACGTCTAGCAGGATTACGGAAAACAGAGTTGAATCGAGGTATTGGATCAATAAAAAGCCCTGATTCCAACTGGAA
>NZ_JBMDWJ010000051.1:0-2285 GCF_048595215.1 Siphonobacter sp. | reverse complement strand
GATTCTCTGGGACCAGTATTGGCCGTTCCCCTTACAAGTAGGTGGTGGGGTGTTTATCCTATTGAGCCTGATCAATATCGGAGCGATTCTGGAAAAGAAAACCTGGGTGTTGTACCTGGAATACGCCCGCTTATGCAGTCTGATCCTGACTGCGTATGCCCTGACTAATAATCCCTGGTGGCTACTGACGCTGAATCTGGCGAGTATTGTGATTCTCTTTACGTCGAATTACCTCCGTCGTCAGTACGTGCATTGGGTATACAATGAAGCCAGATAACTGAGGTCCGAAAACAGGAACTCCGGGTAAAGTCTTAACTTGCCCGGAGTTCTTCATGTAACGCAAACCTACCATGGCACAACCTACTGAACAAACCCTCGTAGACGTACTCAATCGACTGAAAAATCAGGGTTACACGTTGGATTTTAACCTGGAAACGGACGCCCTGCATTGTCCACAGGAAAGCTTACGCCTGCAACCCGAAGACTTTGAAATTGTAGAAACGGTGCGTCTGGAAGGCATGTCTGATCCGGACGATAACCTCATTGTCTACGCAATTGAATCACATGGCGGCCAGAAAGGTACGCTGATCAGTCCCTACGGCGTTTACGCGGAAGACATCACCAGTGCTGAGCTAGCCGCTAAACTTGCGGTAAATAGAACGTAGTATGTCCCTTGTTTCTTCCCTGACAACCAAATTGCCGAAAGTCGGTACCACCATTTTTACAACCATGTCCCAGCTGGCTGCTGAACACGGTGCCCTGAATTTATCGCAGGGATTTCCGGGTTTCGACGGGTCGCCTGCGTTACTGGCACTGGTTGAAAAGTATCTACGGAAAGGATTTAATCAATACGCTCCCATGACAGGCGTACAGCCCCTCCGGGAGGCTCTGGCCTGCAAAACGGAAGTCCAATACGGGCAGGGTTATCACCCCGAACGGGAAATTACCATTACTTCGGGAGCCACCGAGGCTCTGTTCGCAGCCATCACGGCGGTGGTACGCCCGGGTGATGAGGTACTGGTATTCGAACCAGCGTACGATAGTTACGTTCCCGCCATCGAACTCAATGGCGGAACGCCCGTATATGTTACTCTGGAAGCTCCTGATTTTGCGGTCGACTGGGAAGAGGTAAGCCGCAAGATCACTGACCGTACGCGACTGATCATCGTGAACACGCCTCACAACCCGACGGGCTATGTTTGGACTCACAATGACCTGGATCAGCTGGCTGCACTCATTCAGTACCGCGACATCTGGGTGGTTGCCGATGAAGTCTATGAACACATCACCTTCGATACTTATAAGCACGTATCGCTGGCTCAGCATCCGCAATTGCGGGAGCGTACGTTTGTGTGTGGGTCCTTCGGGAAAACTTTTCACGTAACGGGCTGGAAAGTAGGGTACTGCCTGGCTCCGGCTGAACTGAGTACGGAGTTTCGAAAAGTGCATCAGTATTTGACCTTTAGTACGGTGACACCCATTCAGTACGCACTGGCCGAGTACCTGAACGAACCCGAGCATTACGAATCCGTGGCGGCTTTTTATCAGCAAAAGCGGGACTTTTTCCTGCGACAACTGGCCGGATCAACGTTTCAGTGGAAACCTTCCCAGGGAACGTTTTTCCAGAATTTATCTTACCAGGCCGAAGTGCCGGACTATGAACTGGCAGTGCGGCTAACCAAAGAAATTGGCGTAGCCTCCATTCCGACGTCCGTGTTTTTTCATCAGAAAAACGACCATAAGTTGCTGCGATTCTGCTTTGCCAAAGACGAAGAGACGTTAGAAAAAGCCGCCGAACGTCTGTGCCAGTGGCCCGGTTTTGTAGGCTGATTCGATACCTTGTAGAAGTACAGCGGTCTGTAGTACACGGACCGCTTTTTTCGTTCATAAGGGTACTATTCGCTGAAGAAAGTAGACCCGAAAAACTAAAAATGCCTCCGGAAAATCCAGCGGCATTTTTCACCTTGATTGCATACACACTTACTTAAACTCTTGCCCCGAAGGGACGAATATCGAATCTAACGATTGTCGTACAGGGCCGTCAGTAACGCACGGCTGTTGCAGGTACTCGTCAGATTTTCATCAATGAAGTCAAACACGATTTGCCGCTGCCGATTAATGACGTACACGGCTGGGATATAGGCATCATCGGAAATGCCCGACACGCGTTCCCACAGCGGATGTGAATCCGAATACACCCCGAAACTCCGGGCAAACTGGTTATACCGATCGTAGGCCAGATTAAAATCCAGATCCTTCGTATCGGCGAGTTGCTGGAGCATCGG
>NZ_JBMDWJ010000050.1:0-5212 GCF_048595215.1 Siphonobacter sp. | reverse complement strand
AAAGCGGCTCCGGATTGGTACGATCAGAAGGACTACGAGCCGCAAGGCATCACGATTCAACCGTGGTTTCCCTATGCTTTGGTAGCTGCTGCCGTGGTGGTAGTCGGGCTGTTTTCGGTTATCGTTTTCGGCAAAAAATAGTAGCGTAATAGATTACCCCCCATTATCCAACCCAATGAAAAAAATACTCCTATTTCTACTGTTGCTATCGGGAGTGATGGCACAGGCTCAACAGTTTGCACCGCTATTTGTGCCCCGGCTTACGCGATCGCAGGTTCAACAAAGCCCTGTTGCTACGGGTGAACTCGTATTCATCGACGCTGAAACAGGCGATCTGGTTTCGGTGAATGCAAACCGGGAATTTACGGTACTAGCTAAAAAGAAAGAGATAATCGGCGAAATGCCTGTACCTACAGATCTGCTGAACGTTCACGTATCCGGAAGGCTCCGGGATGGTGATGTACTTTTCACGCTCAAAGTCCCGCATGAGGCTACTTTTCGCTACGAAAAGGTGAGTTTAGGGCTGATTGGCTCTAAGCCTGTATTCATTGTACGTACGTCGGTAGGGAATGAAAACAGTTACAATCAGCCGGGCTTGAAGCAAAACGAGTATTTTGCTAACTATTCGTACCTGCCTTTTTACGCCTATATCAAAGACCTGATTGATTCTAAAGTTTTCGGGCTTACCGCTGACATTGAAGGAAAGTCCGTACCAGTCACATCAGGTCAGGAAACCGACTACGTTTTTGAAAAGGGCCGGGTGATCTATTCGCCCAAACCAGTAGTACCGCCGATTCAGAACGTAAAAGAGGAAACGCAGAATCATAATACAATCCCTGCTCCAGTACAAACGGGTGAAATTTCACGTCTGCAACTCACGGATGAAACCGGCCTTTCGGCCCTGCGGCAAATTCCTGGGTACAATCTGCCTACGGGGGCAATCAATCTAGTATCGACGGATTTGGGTTTTGAAGCTCAGGTAGAGTTAGTCCGGGCGGGTAAGATCAACTATATCCATCTGAGCCAACTAGCCGATTTGCACGGCGGTTTTTACCATCCCGAATGGAATCAAAAAGGTATTAAGATGGACCGCTTTCGGGAGATTCTGTCTACGTACCATCTGCCCGAAAATACCGGTGTGTACCGGATGATGTACAGCAATGTTTTTCCCGAGGGCTGGATTGATAAACCCGGCGTAGAGAAACGGTATCGGGATATTTTAGACGCGGTACGGGGCTATGCTATCAGCATGCAAAAGGATGCTGGCTGGGAGAATCACCCGGCTTTGCTGGACTTGGATTTAGAAGAAGCTCCGTATTCGTATATCGGTGTTAAGTTGTTATGTCAGGCGATCCGCGAAGTGAAAAACCAGTATCCGCAAGTTGCCTTTCAGGTGTACTGTTCTTCGCATAATTCCCTTTGCAATACGCCGGGTGGCTCCGAAAAAAGTCCGTACGGTAAGTTAGGCAATTATGAGCGGTATGAAATGTTTCGTCAGGCGGGCGTAACGGTTTTTCAAGGTACCTTACCTTACTTTCACATGCCCTCATTTTTCTGGAATGATCCAAGTCACGAACCAAGCGTAATAGGGGCAGAAAAAATGTACACTTCACAGGCTGACTACGCTCAAAAAAGCCTGCACCCCATTGCGGCAAAACTAAGCTGGACTGACTCGTTTTTTGAATCGCTACCCGCGGGCCATACTCCCGGAAACGTGGAGTGGATTATGAATATCTACGAGGGTGGCAATGACGGTACCGGAGCTTGGCCCGTAGTCGGTAACTGGGTTTTAGAAAGTATGGCCCTCTGGGGTTACGTTACCGGCTCGTACCAGTTCGGCGGCGGCCTCTATAATTGGACGGATTCGCGGCCCCGTAAGATCGGTCAGGACTACATCGAAGCGGGGAAGTGGCGGGCTTTCCAGTTCAATCGTTTCTGGAACAATCCCGTTACGGTCTACAATATCCAGCTTGAATTTTCCCTTGATAGCGGCAACACATGGCAAACCGACAAACGGCCCGGTATGAGTCTGCTTAATGAACATCAGGACGTCCGGCCATACCTGCGGGGTGCTTACTCGAATGGTGAATTACTGATCGTAGCCACAGCAGGCCAGCCCACCCACCTGGGCACGGCTCCGCAAGAAATCATCGTCCGGTACCTGGGCAAACAATACCCGCTGTCGCTGAAAAGCCAGACCGTTCATTCTATCGTAGTATCCACTCTTAACGAAGTACGTCCGTGAAATTTAATCTATCCTCATTTCTGCCCCAGTTCAAAGGCTCTAAAAATAACCTGCTGATCTACGGCGGGATTGCAGTCACGGTCACCGTGGCTGCTTGGCTGATCTGGTATGAAAACCGTAAAAACAAAGGGCTCATCCCTCCGGATGGCAAAGGAGAAGATCAACCGAGTTCGCGTCTCAAATACGTCTACGGGGCAGTCTACGAAAAGCAGACCCAAACGCAGGATTTTAAGCCCGAAAAATTTCCAGCCTTCCAACTCAATAAGGGGGAGTACTTCATTTGGGATGGACTCGTTCTCAATCAGGTAATGAGTAATACGCTGTTGAGTCGGGGCGTGACGCATATCAACGTAAAAAAGGTCGATTACACGATTCAGCAGGGAAAGCGGTTTTTGATCTTGTATCGAAATTTCTTCGCTCAGCCGATGAATTATTCGAATCTGAGCGAAAATAAAGCTCGGTTACAACGCGAAGTTAATTCGTATAATCCGGGCGGAGTTGATGTGCTGAATCTGGATCTTGAAAACGATGAGCATACGTCCGAATACGCGACGGTCTGCCGCGAGCTGGCCGCGTACGCCCGTGCGGAACTAGGCGTGAAGTACGTGGATTACCTGGGTATGACAATTGCTAACAGCGATTACAACGTGACGGGAAGTAATGTAGGCCGTACTTATTTTGCTCCCTATTTTTCGGGCGTAACGAATATGGATGATCCCTACCCGTACATTCAGATTAGTTGGTTTGAAAATGGCGACTGGCTGTATTCAGCCGCTCACGTGACTGAGCAGACCAGAGCCGTTGATCCTAGCATACCACAGGTGTCTTTCTGGTGGAAAATGGACGTAACCGGCCAGATGTACATTCCGGAGCATATCGCTCATGCAGTACCGCTCTTTTTACTGTTGACGGGTGCAAAGGGACTCATCAACTGGGACGTTGCCGGTCGAAACCAGTATTTCAATGTCGATGAAGCCTTGATTTCAGGATTCTATCGGGCTAGTCTGGTTAACGATATTCGCCAGGGTAAACCCGAGTTTCTGGTACCTGAAATTTCCCTCGATGGTGGGAAGTCCTGGACCTCAAACGAAGCCCTAGCCGCGAAGAAAAACCGGCATCCGCTCGTACGGGTCGTAAAGAATGGGGGTAAGTACGTCGTGGTCGGTCATAATCCCGTACTGAACGCTAAACCGCTCGATGTAACATTCCGAGTACACGTCTTTCAGGATACGATTCGACTGAAAGACCGGCAGACGTATTTAGGAAGAGGATGATTAATAGGCATGATTCCGTATCATGCCTATTCGACATGATACTTTAACTAGCTTATATACTATTACAATTCGAAATAATAATAACAAAAGATTCCAAAGGAAAGGCTTAACGCCAATGAAGACCACCAAAATATTAATGCACCCTTATTATTGGGAAATAGTTTTCTTAAAAGCAGAAAGCTTAATGTAAAAATCATAATTCCTATGAATAGGTTGAGTGCGTAAATCATCGAATCTAATATTTAAAGGGTTTAATTTTAGTATCTTATGGCAGTAAAGAGATGTGAATATAGTGTAATGAATATACCAACATCTTATTACATAATATATAATTTTAACTGAAAATCGCCAAAAATTTGACAGTCTATGCAAATAATATTTGGTAAAACATGATCGTATACATTGAAGTTAAGGTTTTGACTTGATTGTCAGATAGTCTATTTTGATTGGTTGTTGAATAAACTATTTGTATTTTATGAAGAAAATATCGATTCTGATTTTTGCAGTATTTTCATGCCTATTATGTTCTGCTCAAAATGAGATAGAAGTTGGTGGGAGATCTAAAAAAAATAATGGCTTATCAGCTAATAAACTAGTGCTAGCTTTAGAGGGAGCAGGATCTATAACTACATTTAGTGATAAAAATGAGTTCTTTAACAAAGAAAACACAGTTGGATTTAAGTTTGGAGTAACTGGTTTATATAGAATAGCTCCAAGAGTCGAAATGGGCCTTGGCATTAACCTGGCCCAATACCGACACTCTTTTTATAGTAATTTGTCTCAAACAAGATTTGATCAAATTGATCAAAACAACTACATAAATGTTAAGCCATATATACATATAGTATCGAAAAGTACTAATAGCATAAAACCATTTGTAAGTATTGGCCTATTTGGAGGCTACTTAGTGAAGTCTAAATATAAATCAACAAATTCAGTTACTCTGGAATCCACATCTTATGATGCAACAGAGTTTTATAATCGAATCAATGCTGGTGTTGAAGGGGGCGTAGGGCTGAAAATTAATCTAACTTCAAACAAAACTGTATACATTAAAGCAACCTATGAGCTGGGGCTGACCACTATAACAAGGAAAGAAGATTTACTACCGCAAGCAAATAATAATTTTCTGCCATTGAAAACTAATGCACTTAACCTCTATTTAATATATCCAATTTTTTCATTATAATTGGCCTAAGCCGGTGTCTTCTTGCCTGCACTAGCCATGCAACAAAGCCATAAGTAATGTAAATAAGTCTATTGAACATAAGTACTGATTATGCAACAGAAAAAGCGGCCAGAAGAGCGAATTTGGCTAGAACCTTGGGGGGAGATCCCAGCAAGCCAAAGGGATTCTTTTTTACTTCAATTAAATAAGGAGATGACTCAGCAACACCCACTGTTTGGAAGACACCTGGAACTTATTGGAAGAAGCTTTGCTAATGATGATGTATTAGTGTTGGTAGATACTAGCGAGTGGGTAGTAGTGCATTTGACTTGGTCAGGATCTGGCGATAGCCTTTTTCCCTTAATCGAGTCTTTTGATACTTGGTCCGGATTTGTCAATAATAAAATGGCAGTCGATAACGAAGGTTTTTAACATATAATCACTTATAAAACAGACTTATTTCTAAGTAATAACTAGATATTGAGTTTCTAGATCAAAAGATAAGCTATCCTAGCTCCTTACGTA
>NZ_JBMDWJ010000049.1:0-14953 GCF_048595215.1 Siphonobacter sp. | reverse complement strand
GAAGCACCCGCTCCGGATAACCGGGCCAGAGATTAATACCGAATAATGGTTTTATTAAAGAAAAGGCTCACCGAGTGGTGAGCCTTTTCTTTTTTGCTGAGCTGCTTACCGCCAACGATTTAGTAGGACTGTAGTATCGCCCCACCCTTTTCGCCTATCTTAGCTCAACAAACCATTACCTCTTCATAAACCTATCGTATCGTGTCAGTTACTACTACCTTTCCCAAAGGCCGACTCCTGTCGATGGATGCCTACCGCGGCTTTGTGATGTTTTTGATGATGGCCGAAGTATTACAACTGAGCCAGGTCGCCGAAAATTTCCCCGAAAGTACATTCTGGCAATTTCTGGCCTATCACCAAAGTCATGCGGAGTGGCTGGGCTGCTCGCTCCATGACCTCATTCAACCTTCGTTTTCGTTTTTGGTTGGCGTGGCTCTCCCTTACTCGCTCGCCAGCCGTATCAGCAAGAGCGAACCGTTTTGGCTTCAATTTGCTCATACGCTGCGTCGTTCGCTGATTTTAATCCTGCTGGGCATTTTCCTACGATCCATTGGCCATTCACAAACCAACTTTACGTTTGAAGATACACTGACTCAAATCGGTCTGGGGTACCCCTTCCTATTCCTGATTGCTCAACGTTCGTTGCGTACGGGATGGATTGCTTTGGCGATGATTTTAGTAGGGTACTGGCTGGCGTTTGTACTGTATCCCGTTCCAGCCATTGCTCCCGAACGTGTCGGCGTACCCGCCGACTGGCCGTATCATTTTACCGGCATTGCCGCTCATTTCAACAAAAATACCAATCTGGCCTGGGCCTTCGATACCTGGTTTCTTAACCTGTTTCCGAGAGAAAAGCCTTTTCTCTACAACGGGGGAGGCTACGCCACGCTGAGCTTTATTCCGACGCTGGGCACGATGGTACTCGGACTACAGGCGGGCCGCTGGATACGGGCTCAGTCGGCGGGCTTACTCAAACGCTTTCTAATTATGGGGGTTGCCGGACTAGTACTAGGTAGTCTGCTCTCCGTAACCGGCCTTTGCCCCTCTGTGAAACGTATCTGGACGCCCTCCTGGGTTCTTTTCAGTGGGGGCTGGTGCTTTCTATTACTGGCGTTATTTTACTTCTTGATTGACATACAGAAATGGCAACGATGGAGCTTCCCCTTACTGGTTATTGGCGTTAATTCCATTGCCGCTTACTGCATTGCTCACTTATTTGAACATTTCATTGCGGATTCCTTTCGTACGCATTTTGGCCCCAACGTGTACCAGTTTTTAGGAGAACCCTACGCTCCCCTACTCCGTGGCCTGATCGTACTGCTGTGTTACTGGCTGATTTTGTACTGGATGTACCAGAAGAAATTGTTCATTCGAATCTGACCTAAAAAGGTCGCTGGTAACGAATAACCCAGCGACCTTTTCACTAAGAAATCCTTCTACACTTCCATAATCAAGCCAATAGCTCCGGCAGAAAGGGCTTCAAATTCGATTGAATCCGCATGTTTCAACGCTAATCCATCCCGACTTTCCAGCAGTCGATTCTGCATTTCAAAAGCCCCTTCGATACAAAAAATGAATACGCCCTTGGCTGAATCAGTGAGCATATACTGACCTTCTGCACGCCCATCGTACTGCCCGATGTAATACGGTTGATTCTGACTAATGGGTACCAGCTGATTGCCTGGGCTTAACTCAAACGAAGGGCTGGTAACTTGGTACGCATCCGTTTCCTGATCAATCCAGATTTGCAGGAAATTGATCAGCTCCTCTGCGTACGGGTTGATGATTTCGTACGAAAGCGAATCAGGAGTCGTCACCTCCAAGGTTTGTCCGGCGGCAACAAACGCATGACTTCCCCTTTCGTCAGTGTATTCAATGCCACCCACCAGCGGTAGAATCAGTACGCGGGTATTTTCCTCAGCCTGCATACGCAGACGGGCTCCGGCCTGTAGCGTATCGTCGTTGAATACCCGTAAGTTCCCAAACGGCTGCCGATCTTCCACCTGATACGGTCCAAAGTTGAAGACCTGCCAGCTTCGCAACCAGTCCAATTCCGTTAGACCCCGTTGATTAGCCAGATAGATTTGAGCTTCTACCGACTCCTGTTTCATTCCTTGTTATTGAATCGAATGAATATTTAAAAGGGGTTGTAGTGGAATCAGCTCCGTTTCTACTTCTTGACCAGCCCTTAAAGCCGCCAGCTGATCGCCGTAGGCAACAAGCAGATTGGTTCCTACTACATCAATCCAGGTGAGCGGTTCACTATAAAATTCAATCGCAACGGCGTGTTCTTCCTGCGTTCCCGGGTGAGCATTCACGATTTCAAACGTGTATTCCCGAAAGGGAAGCTTCGGCTGTCCGGAGCTATTCACCACATCGGGTATGTAGCCCTGTAATTGTTGCATATACGTATTCATCAGATCCGGGTCGACCCGTGGTTCCGCTATCAGCACGTGGGTCTGGGACCGTTGATTGCCGTACTGTATTTGTTCGGAAAACGCCTGATACGTATCATCAAACACCTGCCGATCCCAGGCAGCAGTTGAGGCCGCCGTAATTACTTTGCGGTATCTCAGTCGAATAATGCTTTTTCCCATAGTTGTTAAACGTAGTTTTATGTACGTTGCATCCATCTAAATTGATAATTCGTTCAAACGTACCCGATGGCCTTGCGTCGCAGCTTTCTTCTCAGCATAGCAACTGCTTAAGTAGTAGTACCTGGAAAGGCCTTGAGTTGTTTACTAAATGCTTTGCTGGACGAAAAATCTTTCCGTACGCCTTAAGCACTCACCACAATGGCGTGCGTGAGTTCGTATCCTGCCGCCACACTACCAGTTATGGTAGCAAGTTCGGTAGCAATGGAATCAGCGAATACGTTGTCCCGGGCATTGCTGGTATCCTGCTTACCACGGGTATACAGGTTTGTGGCCGTTGTATATACGGTGTTCGTCACATCTTCGGGGAACGCAATCTGCGTAACCAGCAAGGATTTTCCGCTCGAAGTATAGATATGTACGTGAATATGCGGAGCCCGTCCGGAGTACCAGCCCGGGAAAATGGAGGTAAAGGTAACCAATCCGTTCGCATCGGTCGTTTGCCGCCCCCTCAGAAAATGTACGGAAGTGAAGTTGCTGCTTTGCATACCCGTTCCGCCGTATTCCGAGTAATTACCGTCCTTATCGCAGTGCCAAATATCCACCAGGGCTCCCGCTAACGCTCCACACGCATTATTTTTATTCTGAATGTTGATCTTAATTGTAAAGGGCACCCCCGTCCGGTCCGAACGAATGTCCGTGATAACCAGTGAACTGGGCGATTTCGTAGGAAACGGGCCTTCGGTTTCTGCAGGCGTTGCCGTACAGCTACCCGACCCGGTTTCGGTACCACTCTCCGGTGTTGTGCTATCTTCATCCTTCTTGCAGCTACCCAACAGGGGAGCTATGGCTATGTATCCTAACGCAGAAAATCCTCGTTTCAAAAAGTCTTTACGTTCCATCGTCGTTTTGTATTGGAGTGTTCGATGATGAATACGCAGGCAACGAATCCTGCGTTGCAATGCCTTTCAACTTTGAGAGAACTACGGGGATTCCGTAGGTTTGTATACGATTTACTTTTCTAACTATTATCTGGCTTTCTAAACCTATGCAACCAACCCTTGATTTGGCTCCGATTACTCGTCACCTGCGGGCCATGTACGGTTCGCGACTACTCGTAGCCGCCGTAAATCACCTGAGTGTATTCGAACAATTCGAACACGGACCACTTTCGTTTCCCGAATTACAAGCCCGGCTTCAGCTCAGCGAGCGTCCCGCTCACGTTCTTATTCCGAGCCTTTGTGCGATGGAAGTTCTCACGCAAACGGCCGAAGGCAAACTCTATCCGTCGGAACTGGGCCAGTACCTGTCCCGAAAAACACCGCAAAATCTGATTGGTTACGTGGGTCTGGAAAAAGAAGATCCCGGTGTACTGGAAATGGTGACGCGTCTGCAAAACGACGGCCCGCTGGATGCCTCTGAAGGCTTTTCGTACGTCATGGATGCCGAGGCCCCCTCACCCATGGATGAACCCGAAACGGCCCGGCTGTTCACGCTAGGCCTGGCCGGACGGGCTCGCAAACTTTCCCCGATCGTGGCCGAAAGCCTTCCTCGTATCGAAGGCCATCTGCTTGATGTGGCCGGTGGTACGGGCTTCTACACGTTCGAATGGTTACACCGCAACCCCTTAGCGACGGCTACGCTTTTTGACCGGCCGCAGGTACTGGAAGTAGCCAAGGAATTACTGGAAGAATTCATTGCTCACACGGGAAATCAGCCCATCCGCACTCGTATCCAGTTCCAGGCGGGCGATATGCTTACGGATGCGTTACCCCAAACGGATCTACTGCTGGCGGCGAGTCTTTTTCACGACTGGCCGACGCAAACGTGTCAGGAACTGGCTCAACGCTTTGCGACGGCCCTTCGCCCCGGCGGTGAATTGTGGGTACATGATACGTTCCTCAACGATACACTCGATGGCCCCAAACCCGCTACCGACTACGGAGCCGCGTTGTTCTGGGGTACCAAGGGTCGAATTTATAGCCGACAGGAACACCGCAACTGGTTCGAGCAGGCCGGGTTACAACCCTTACCCACGCAGATTCCTACCCAGATGGAATATGGCCTGATCGCTGCCCGAAAGGCTTAATGGGCTTGCCTGTATCTTCCCGGAAGTGTAAGATCTTCCGGGAAGATTACAAATTATGACTAGTTGAGATGGTGATGGGATAGTACACCCTTATAGTCATCCGTTACCTTCAGCTGACGGATTTCGCCTTTTTCCCAGGCATTTGCTCCGGCCTGAATGGCGGGCGTAGGAATATCCGCCCGGTTCTCTTTCTTTTCAGCCGTTGAAATACCAAAACGTTTGTCGCGGGCCGCTACTAAACTATCCTGCAACTGCCCCTCCTGCGTGAATCCCATCATCACCATCTGATGCCCCATCGGCAATACCAGATCTTTGTCAGTATGCCAGGTGTGGAACGTCTTGCCGTAGGTACTCACCAATTTTTCCATGAGTTCGTGTTCGGCTACTTCCGGAATGCCCGGGGCAATGAGCGTACCTGATTTTACTTCGTGGTGGTGACTGTGCCAGAGCTTACGCTCGTCGGCGGGAAGGGTTTTAAAGACCTCTTCGGAGACAATGTACTCCACGCCCATAATCTTCGCGTCGGCTCCGTTTCCGTCGAAAATGACGCATTGAATACAGTCATTGTTGATTTGCTGACAGTAGTGGTGGGCTTCCATCTGTCCCTTCATGTCCCCGTTGTAAAAATGAAATCCGTCCAGGTACATGTCCAGAGCCTTCAGGGGACGTTTGTCCTGTAAGAGATCGGCTCCGGCTTCGAGCACTTTGTCTTTGGTTGTTTTCTCCTTGCCCGGTGTTTCCACATTGGAAGGCGTATTCTTACCTCCACAAGCCAGCAGCAGGGTAGACAAAACCAGCACAGTAATACAGGAATGAACATGCATAAGATCGATCGGTTGTGTTATGTGGAAGCCCCGAACGTTAAAAAAATTATTCCCTGAAAACCAGTAGCTTACTTGTCTTAAATCAAGAAGAGGAAGTTTTTTCTTAACTAAAAGTACACGGACAGGTAAGGTTTAATGATGGTTTATTTTTTTGCTGTGATAGGGATGTCTTTCGTCCCGCTGAGACAGCTGATCTTTTAGTCCGTATCGCGAACGCCACTCACTTCCTCTTGCTCCAGGCCACCGCCTTGCTAAGGAAGTAGGTGGCTTTTCGCGATAGGACGGGGCCTGGTTTTAAGTCGACCATGAAGGTATTCGACTGTAGTTTAACAACTGTAAACCAACAACTGATAAATTGTTAGAAGATGATAAAACCTCTCCCGCTGGTAAGCTAGCCATTACATATGGCAACTGAACGACCTTCGACAGCAGCAATGCGGTGAACTAAAGCAGGCGGTCGCCTACATGGAATGGTTAGGCGTGGAGAGGTCCAGCCTGGAAGGCTTAGGTGCTACTAGTCGGCCTTGTATACGAGTCCAAACTCAGTCTAGGTAAATTACGGAACTCTAAAAGAGCAACACTTTCTTTGCCATGGAGTAGAAATACGCTATTAGCCAGCTATATCTGTGGAACGAAATTCATTTTATTCCAGAAAATCAACGTTACTCTTCCTATCATTAACTACAAACCCTATTAAAACAACTGATGATTCGTCGCAACCGTTGTACTGAAGGCTTGAGCTAATAGCTCAAAGGATCGAAGCCGATCTTCAAAATGATACGTCATGGTTGAAGCCATGATTTCATCTACCTCATATTCGTTCGCCAACTGCGTAAGCTCCTCCTTCACCTGCTCGGGCGTACCCGAAACGATGCGGTCAGCGTGGAAAAAGCGGAGTCGGTCTTCTTCAGCCAATGTAAACTCGTAATCTTTAATCGTTTCGTAGTCATCCACCCCTTCAAAACGTCCCTTGTCCATTTGAATCAAGCGGTATTCCAGTACTTTTCGCAGTTGCTGGGCTTTTTCTTCCGTATCCGCACAGATCACGAACAAAGCCAGCAAGGCCGAGGGCTCAGGCATGAATTCGGATGGTCGGAAATCCCGCTTGTAGGCCTCCACGATTCGGGGCGGAACTTGTCCGTTGATGAACCGGGCCACGGCCAAGCCCATCCCATATTCAGCGGCCAGCTGACTGCTTCCCCCACTCGAACTCAGAATCCACTGGGCCGGAATTGTATCGGCCTGCGGTACGGCCAAAACGGGACCGTATTGCGTTCCAGCGGAATCCGTAAAGAAAGTTTGCAGATAATCGAGCTGTTGACGGTAACTTTGCTCACTGAAATCGTTCGACGGATTGAGCAACGCGGACGAAATTCGGTCTCCACCTGGAGCACGGCCCATCCCCAGGTCAATGCGTCCCGGAAACAGTGATTCAAGCAAACGAAAGTTTTCGGCTACTTTCAGGGCACTATGATTCGGCAGCATGACGCCACCGGAGCCGATCCGGATTTGCTGCGTTTCGTCCGCCAGTTTTACCATCAGTACTTCCGGTGCGGATCCGGCAATGGCAGCGGCATTATGGTGTTCCGAAACCCAGAAACGGGTGTACCCCCACTGATCAGCCTGCCGGGCTACCGTAATGGTCTGTTGTAAGGCCTCACGGGCAGAGCCGCCCTTCCGCACGGGCGACTGATCTAGGATACTAAGCTTAATAGACTTGCTCATGATTTTTTTGCATTATTCCGCTTTCAACTAAATACCAATTTTAGTACAATTGGCACTATAAGCTATTAAATACCCCTGATCCTGAACGTAGTATAAAATTTTTTGTTCTTTAGAAAGAAGAAGGTGATTTTTGTACTAAAATTCGATCAGTCCTTTTTTGAATAACAATGAGTAGGAATACGAATCAAGCATGTTAGAATGCTCTTTTTCCCATTTTTAAACCATTAACTCTTAAACGTTTTCAGAGACCATTCGTTCCGCATGGATTTACTACGTAAATCTGGTTCGGTTTTTTTGGAAGAGAACGTTTGTTCATCGACTTGTCAAATGCTTGATTTAAAAGATCTTTCGCTAAATATTCCAGAAACCACAAAACCCCGCGTGGTCATCATCGGGGGCGGTTTTGGAGGAATTAACCTGGCTCAGAAGCTTCCGGGGAAGCAGTTCCAGGTGGTTATGCTGGATAAACAGAACTATCACGGGTTCTGGCCGCTGCTGTACCAGGTGGCTACGGCTGGTCTGGAAGCGGATGCGATCGCCGAGCCGCTTCGGAAGATGTTCGATGAAGATTACGAAGACTTTCATTTCCGTCCGGTACGCGTAACGAGTGTTAATCCAGCCACGAAAACGATCAGTACGCTGATTGGTGACCTCAGCTATGATTACCTGATCATTGCTACGGGTACGAAATCGAACTTTTTCGGTAACGACCAAATCAAGCAGAATTCGTTTCCATTAAAGAAAATTACTGATGCCCTGAACCTGCGTAGCCAAATTCTGCAGTGTTTTGAAAAGGCGAATATGACTACGAACGCGGCTCTGCGGCAGAGTTTGCTCAACATCGTTATCGTAGGCGGTGGTCCCACGGGTGTAGAAACGGCGGGTGCTTTAGCCGAAATGCGGAAGCACGTACTGCCCGGTGATTATCCCGGCATGGACTTTACCAAAATGAATATCTATCTGGTAGAAGGCCTCGACCGTGTACTGCCGCCGATGTCGCCCGAATCCAGTAAGAAAACGCAGGCGTACCTGGAGAAAATGGGGGTAATCGTGAAAACGAAAACGCTCGTAGAATCCTACGACGGCGAAGTTGTAACCTTCAAAGGCGGTGAACAAATCCAGACGCAGACGCTCGTATGGGCTGCTGGGGTAGCGGGTGCTACGCTGCCCGGTATTCCTCAGGAAATCATCCAACGCGGTGGTCGGTACCCCGTAAACCTGTTCAACCAGATTGATGGGTACACGGATATTTTCGCTATCGGTGATATCGCGATGATGAAATCGGAGAAGTATCCGAATGGTCACCCCGGCGTTGCTCAACCCGCGATTCAGCAGGGTCAACACCTGGCCAAAAACCTGAAACGACTGCTGGCTGGACAGGAATTACAACCCTTCAGCTACTTCGACAAAGGTTCTCTGGCGATCATTGGCCGGGCCCGTGCCGTTGCGGATTTACCGGGTAAAATCACTCTAGGAGGTATTATTGCCTGGTTTGCCTGGTTGTTCGTTCACATTTACTACCTGATTGGTTTCCGTAACAAACTGGTCGTATTGAGCAACTGGTTGTACCGTTTCTTTACCTACGAACGCGGTACGCGTCTGATCATTCGTCCGTTTATCCGGAAGGGCGATAAGGCTACCGAAACGTTCATGAAACAGCAGGCGGCTGATTAGCAAGGAATTCATAGTATATAGAAAAAGGGTTTTGGAAGCTTTGCCAAAACCCTTTTTCATGACAATCAAACCGTCCTTAGGTCAACTGACTATTACTTTATAATTGACTATTACTTTATACTTCCCTTCGTATAGATGGTCCGGAAGTTTTTGACGCTTTCGGCAATTTCGGAAGCGTTATTTTCCCAATGATATTCATATTCCGCCGAAATGGGGCCTTTAAACTTCTGACGTTTCATTTCAGCAATGACGGCCGGAATATCACAAACACCCGTTCCCCAAACGACATCGTGCGTCTTCGGAGCTTTTTCTTCCAGGTCTTTAAAGTGCATGCCCAATACGCGTCCCTGGAGTTGTTTCAAACACTCCACCGGGTTCAAACCTGAGCGTACCCAGTGCCCAATATCCGAGCAGGAACCCAGGTACGGGTTATTCCCAATCACGGCCAGTACGGAGTCAGGATGCCAGTAGTGGGAAGGTTTGGGGTGGTTGTGCAAAGCCACATTGATTTTGTATTCCTGAGCCAGTTTACCGATATACGACATTTGCTTCACATCCGGCTCGGAATTGATGTTACGAATGCCCATTTCTTTAGCAAACTCGAATAGGGCTTTCCATTCGGTTTCGTCTTTGGCCCGAACCACGCCATACGCCACCAGCGTAATGCCCCGATCTTTAAGCATTTTTTTCACCGCCTGCCGTGTACTTGCATCCATGGTGAAGTTCATGGTACCCGTCACTCCTCCACCAATTTGCTGCGAGGGAAAAGCTTCGACGTACTTCAGACCGCAACTATCAATTTTTCGCAGGGCTTCGGCGAAAGGAAAGAGCCGGAACGAATACGACTGGGCTCCGAGCATCCAGCCTGATTTGGATTCGGGCGTTTTCTGAGCGAACAGACTACTGGCCAGCAACACGCTGCCCAGGAAGAGTAAGGCTTTTTTCATAGGTCTAGAAATCATCTGAATAGGTGCCTGAAATATCGTCAGTATTTTCAAATGCTGTATGTGAAGTAGGAAAATATCCCATTGTTCAATGATTAGTCAGTACATTATATTTGGCCAGCAGGCGGTTTAGTATTGGTAAATGGCTTCAGTTTTTAGAAGTAGATACTTCATACAATATCCTTAAAGTTCCGGAAGGTCTTTTCATGAAGTCATAAGCCCTTGATTTGTTAAAAACCATTAATTTCTTCGCCCGTACTAAACCCAGGTCCGTCCAACTGATCCAAGCTTCAGTTACAAAAACAGCACAGAATTTAACATTTTTTAGGTAGCTTTTTACACATAAAATGTTCAATTTTAGTGCTTTAAATGAATCGACTCGATTCACACCAGCCATGAAAACAATCCGTATTTTCGCTCTGATCTGCTTCGTTTTTGCTGGCGTAGGCCGCCTTGCCGCCCAGCCCGGCGTAAGCATTTCCTTTGCGACTTTCTATAATGAATTGTCACCGTACGGTGAATGGATTCAGAATCCGCAGTACGGTCAGGTCTGGGTGCCCAATGCGGGTCCCGACTTTCAGCCCTATGGTACGGCCGGACACTGGGAAATGACCGAATACGGAAATACCTGGGTATCGGATTATCCCTGGGGTTGGGCTCCTTTTCACTACGGTCGCTGGCAAATGGACCCGTACCGGGGTTGGGTCTGGGTTCCCGATTACGAATGGGGACCGGCCTGGGTGGGTTGGCGAAATGGAGGCGGGTACTACGGCTGGGCTCCGCTTGGACCGGGTATGAACATTAGCGTTAACATTAACCTACCCTGGAACTACTGGACGTTCGTACCGCAACGGCACATTTTAAGCCCTCGGATTTACAGCTATTGCGTACCCCGTACGCAGGTGGTAAACATCTATCATAATACGACGATCATCAATAACGTGTATCGGTATAACAACCGCTCTTACGCTGCTGGGCCCCGAGCCTACGATATTCAGCGGGCTACGGGCCGTAACGTGGATGTTCGTCGGGCGGATGATTTCGGTCGTCGGGCTGGTTTCTACGATCGGGGTAGTATGAGCGGCCGGAATGATCGCTTTGATCGGAATCAGGGCCAATGGAATGGCAACAACCCAGGGAGAAATTCGGATAATCGTCCGGGGAACTGGAACAACGGAAATTCTAATACTAACGATTCACGGCCGACTCCGGACCGCTCGAATCCTAACGTTTATCGTCGCGGCAATTCCGATTATAATGCTTCGTTCGACGCGAATAATCGTCCGAAACGGGAAACGGGGACCAGTCAGGAAGACGGAACCAACCCCTGGAATGCCAATCGAAACGGTAATCGTGCAGCGGACCCTAACAATTCCTTCGGAAATGGCCGACCTAACCGCGAAAGCAGTAATCCCTGGAATTCTGATCGTACGGCTGTGCCAAATCCTCAGCCCAGTCGCGAGTCGAATCCCTTCGGCGGCAGTCGACCTGATCGTGAAGCCAGTAACCCCTGGAACTCCGGTCGTACTACCATGCCGAATAACCAGCCCAGTCGCGAGTCCAATCCCTTTGGTGGCAGTCGCCCCGAACGGAGTGCTCCAAACCGGGAATCATTTCCCGACTTCCGGAGTAATCGGCAATCGCCGATGAATAGTCCCTCCGAAGGTCATTCTTGGGGCGGTGGCATGCGACAATCGTCGCCCGAAGGCCAGGGCGGTGGGTTTTCCAGAGGTGGAGGAAACGCGATGCCCCAGCAAGCTCCTGCCCAACCACAACCGGGTGGCGGCGGCGGTGGCATGCGTTCACGAGGTAGTAGAAATTAATTAGAATTCTTCAGCAGGGTTTATCAAACCTTAGGCGAAGAAAATCAGTTATATAACATCATTGTTTATTGCCGCAAAGCCGTACTTCGCAAGGGGTGCGGCTTTATTTATGCTTTCTGATAGGCCCGTCGGTACTCAATGGGCGTATAACCCGTAATGCGTTTGAAATGCCGATTGAAATGCGAGAAGTTAGCGTATCCGCTCTCATAGCATACCTGAGCGACGGGCCAGTCGCTGGAGATCAGTAACTTGCAAGCCTGCCCAATGCGTACCTCCGCCAAAAATTCGGTATAGGTCTTTCGCATCCGACTTTTGAAATACCGACAAAAGGAAGGTGGATTGAGGGCAGCTTCGGCGGCAATCTCTTCCAGTGTAATCTTACTGGCAAAATGGGTAAAGGTGTAATGGTATACTTTCGCCAGCCGTTCGGTATCCAACAAATCGTTCGGTACACCGTAGCCGATACTAGCCAAGGGAACCAAATCTTTCGAATCAGCTAGCAGGCGTAAAATATCCAGCAGGCCTACCAGCCGGTACAAGTCATCGCCAGTGGCACATTCCTGCATTCGTTTTTGCACAGCCTGTTGCGTCGCTCCTGTTACTTTCAAACCGCGTTCGGCTTTCAGAAACAGATCGCGTAAGGGCTTCGTCTCGGGTAAGGTATTGAATTCTTTTCCGGCAAAATTTTCGGCGAAATGAATGGAAAGCGAACTACACAACTCCGTATTATCCGGTTTAAAGTAGGCTTCGTCTGAACGCCACAAATGGGGTAAGTTAGCACCTAATATAATCAGCTCTCCCGCTTCAAAGGCCTCCACGTGGTCACCCACGAGCCGCGTACCACTCCCCTGCTGTACCCAGGTAATTTCCAGTTCCGGATGATAATGCCAGCGATTGTAGAAAAACGGCTCTACGACCTGCCGCATCCCAAACGAGGCACTTCCTTCGAAATTAAAGCGGTGATAAACGGGTTTCATGATGCTGTGTTTTCAACACTAATTTAAACTAGACGCAAGTCATGCAAATATAGTATCAATTAAAGATAAGTACAGGTAAGTAGTGCATCTAGGCATTGTTGAATTTTGTTCAGTAAAACGAGCAAAACCTAACCTCTACCGTGGTTTCTGATCAACAACTCTGGAATGCCTTACTGGACGGCGATTGTGAAGCGTGGGGCATCCTGTACCGCCGTCAGTACCGCCCGTTACGATCCTGGGCTCTGCGACGCTTTGCTGATTCGGCGATGGTTGAAGATGCACTCCAGGATTTATTTCTGTGGATCTGGCAACATCGCCAAAACCTCAATCGCCATGCTCCGCTGACGCCTTATCTGAAATTTTCGCTTCGAAATCAGATTTTAAAGCTCTTACCCGCCAATCACATTTCGCTGAGTCAAGAAACGGACGCCTTTGATCTGATTACGGAAAGTTGCCCCGAAAGTGGATTGATTGAACGCGAAGCCGAAAATTCCTGGCAACGCTTTACGCGGCAGTCGCTCAACAGCCTGCCCCGCCGGAAGCGTCAGGTCATGGAGCTACGTTACCACGAAGGGTTTTCAATTGAAGAAATTTCAGAACGTACGGGCCTGCAGTATCAGTCGGTGGTCAATGCCGTACAGCTTTCGGTCAGTCACTTGCGGAACCGGGCACTGGAAGCGGGGTATAACTATCAAGTTTTTCGACGAAAATCCCGTTGATTTTCATGCTGGACCTAATCTTTTAGGAAGAACGGCATGAGCCTCTACCTGATGTCCTTGCTCTACGTTGTTGCGGGCATTCTGCACTTCGTACGCCCGCAGACGTATCTGCGAATCATGCCACCTTCCATTCCCGCTCCACTGACTATGGTGTACCTAAGCGGCGTTGCTGAACTGGTACTGGGCCTGGCTTTGCTGGTGCCCTCGCTTCGCACCTGGGCGGCCTGGGGTATTATTCTCCTGTTGATTGCGGTATTCCCAGCCAACTGGTACATGGCTACTTCCGGAAAGTTCACTAATATCCCCGCCTGGATTCTCTGGGCTCGACTACCCCTACAAGGGGTGCTGATTTACTGGGCCTATACCTTTACCAAATAAACTACGCTTAAAATGAAACTTCCCGAACGTGTAGCACCTTCGGGAAGTCGTATTCTTGCTGTCAAAAGGATATAAAACTACTACAGTCCGCAGAAAGGCAGTCTTAATGTTTAACCCTACTTCCAGTCACTCGCCTGATCCAGCTTTTCGATCGCCTCCGTACGGAGCGATAATTCTGCCGCCTGGATGAACGACTGTAACTGATTTAAACTCGTAGCACTGGCAATTGGAGCCGCTACAGAAGGCCTGGCCATTAGCCAGGCCAGGGCTACACTGGCGGGCGTGACTTTGTACTCTTCCGCCACTTCATCCAAGGCTTTTAAAATTCCTAGTCCCTGCTCGTTGAGGTATTTCTTCACGCCCTGGCCGCGTTGACTTTTCGCTAAGTCAGCCTCGGAGCGGTACTTACCCGTGAGAAATCCACTGGCTAAGGAATAATAGTTGATCGTACTGAGTTGATGCTCCCGAACAATTGGCTCGTAGGCTTCTTCGTACTCTTTCCGCTCCACCAGACTATAATTTGGTTGCAGCGTTTCGTAGCGGGGATACCCATTTTTTTCGCTGGCCTGCAGCGAAGCTTTCAGTCGTTCGGGACTCATGTTTGACGTACCGATGATGCGTACTTTACCCGCTTTCACCAGTTGATCGTACGCTTCGAGCGTTTCTTCGACGGGCGTACTCTCGTTGTCGTAGTGCGTCTGATAAAGGTCAATGTACTCCGTTTGCAAGCGACGCAGGGAGTCTTCCACGCCTTTCAGGATGTAGGCTTTGGAAACGTCCGGATGGCCTTTGCCGTTGTCGGCTCCGATTTTAGTGGCCAGAATGATTTGCTCGCGATTGTTACGTTGCTTCATCCATTTGCCCAGAATCGTCTCCGATTCGCCGCCAATGTTGCCTGGTACCCAACGGGAATACACATCAGCCGTATCAATAAAATTAAAGCCAGCCGCTACAAAAGCGTCGAGTATTTCAAATGAAGTCGTTTCGTCGATGGTCCAGCCAAATACGTTTCCGCCAAAGGCCAGCGGTGCTACTTCAATGTTCGATTTTCCTAGTGATCTCTTTTGCATAGTTCAATGAATTTACGGAACCCGGAAGCTCCAGAAAACAGTACGGTAGCTTCTAAAAAAAACCGGACAAATAAGTCAAAAAACAGGCGTTGGGTTCTGGGAAAGAAATTAAAATTTCCTGAAACGCTGATTATCA
>NZ_JBMDWJ010000048.1:0-57763 GCF_048595215.1 Siphonobacter sp. | reverse complement strand
ATGTTCCAGCTCACGTTTAATCCCAGGAAGTAATTATTCGCCGGCAAATCCGAAATGACGTTCTGGTAGTTGTAGCCAGCTAGTATGCCGACATTGGGAAGCTTGTCCTTGCGGGCGGCTTCAATGCCGTAATCTACCTTTTCGATGGTTTGTGTCGCTAGTTTTACGTCCGGATTAGACTGACGGGCTTCTTCCAGATAGGTATTCAGCGGCTGTACGGCTAAAGCTTCCATGCTTACATCAGTGAGTCGTAGGGAATCCGTATCCGGCACGCCGAGTACGACTTTCAGATCCGCCTCATAATCTTCCATCTGGTTCATGATCTGCACCACTTTCTGCTGCTGGTTGGCCAGATCGGCCTGTAAACCTACTTTGTATACTTCGTCGGTTTTCCCCGCCAGCAGGGCACTTTCCACGTCGTATAGCTTGGCCTGGGTAAGCTGCACGTTGGCGTTGGCTTCGTCGAGCTGCTTCTGAGTGATCAGCACGCCGTAATACAGCTTTTCTACGCCCTGGAGTACTTCCAGCTCAGCTTTGGTTACCTGCGTCTGGGCGATGCGTACGTCGGCTTCGGCGGCTTTCACCCCCACCTTGATTTTACCGAGCTGACTAATCGGCTGGTACGCTCCAACCGAGCCGAGAAAGAGGTTGTGTTTACTTTGAAACAAGGGAACGGGCTTTTGTGGCAGATACGTGCCTCCCACCTGACCAAAGGCTCCGGCGGGAATTGCCAGATCTTTCGTGATTCCATTGAAGACGTACATGCCCGAAGCCAGAAACTGCGGCTTGTTCTTTGTTTTGGCTTCCGTGACTTTGTATTCGCTTTCGCGGACCTTCTCTTTTTGAATACTCAACAAGCGATTGTGCTGCAAAGCCTGACTTTTGGCTTCTTCCAGCGAGAGTACTTCCTGGGCTTGTACGGACCACGCCGAGCCGAGCAGAAAGCTGTATAACAAAACCTTTTTCATGGGTTTTAATGGAATGGGTTGAAAAGACTTAGACGGGTTGCGTATCGCGGCCAACGCTCATCAGATACGCTTTGTCTTTCGGTTTAATCATTTTCACGTACAGCACGGGTACCGTCAGCAGGGCCATAATCATCGACCAGACTACGCCCACGGCAATGACGCTCGCCAGCGGACTCCACATGGGCGATCCCGAGAGAATCATGGGGAGTACTCCAATGGCAGCGGCCATGGCCGTCAGGAAAATCGGACGTAAGCGTCGTTTTCCTGATTCGGCGGCGGCGGTAGGGATGTCCATGCCGTGTTTGAGCAGTTCGTTGGTATGATCGACAAGGATGATCGCATTCCGCACCACAATCCCCGATAAACTAATCAGTCCGACGAAAGCCGTAAAGCCAAAGTTGTTATGCGTCAGAATCAGTCCCAGGAACGCCCCGAACAGACTCAGCGGAATGGTCAGCATCACCAGCAGAGCTTCCTTGATATTCCGGAACTGGAACAACAGAATCAGGAAAATCAGGACGATACTAATCACCATGACCACCACCATCTGACTGAACGTTTCTTTCTGTCCTTCGTACTCACCCCCGTATTCGATGCGGTAACCAGCGGGTAACTTCAGCGACTCGATTTTAGGTTGAACGGCCTTGAGCAATTCCGAGGGCAACAGGTTCGCCTGCGTTTCGCTTTGGACCGTCAGTGTGCGAACGCCGTTGCGGTGCATGATACGGCCCGTTTGCCAGGCGGGTTGTAGATCGGCGATTTGCCGCAGGGGCACCGAAGCTCCCGTGACGGGGGAGGAGAGGTACGTGTTGAGCAAATCATCGAAGTTGCGGCGGTTGGTTTCATCCAGCCGTACCACCAGATCCACGGGCGTAGTGCCTTCGTACAAGGTAGTCACGGGAGCCCCGTTGAAACCAGCGTAAACCGTTTGCCCGATGCTGGAGGTAGTAAAGCCCAGTCGGTTGGCTTCGCCCTTGAGGTTGATATTTACTCCGTAATAATCTTCCATAAAATCGGTACGCACCATGGCACTACCGGGGGTATTTCTTAGCACGCTATCTACCTGTACACCGATTTGCTTGAGCGTCGGCAGATCGTCGCCCACGATGCGTACTTCCACCGGAGCTTTGGTAACCGTACCCTGTTGCATGAGTTTGACCTGCGGACGTCCTTCGGGCACCAGGGCATCGACCTGACGCGTCAGGTCTTCCGCCATCGCCTGCGTACTGGCAATATCCGTGGTATTGATCAGAATCTGGGCGTAATTGGTGACGGGTACTTCGGGCGAAAAGTTGTAATAGAACCGCGGAGCACTCGTACCCGCAAAGGTGGCGTAACTCGTTACCCGCTGATCTTTCTTGACAACGTTTTCAATTTTATTGATAGCCGCCCGGGTTTTATCGAGTTTCGTACCCGTCGGCATCCATAATTCTACGACGAACTGATTCCGCTCCGCCGCCGGGAAAAACTTCTGCCGGATCGTCGTGAACAGCAAACCCGCCAGGGCAACTGTCAGCAAACTGCCCAGAATCGTTACGCCGGAATGACGCATGCACCAGTCGATGGCCGTGTTGTAGCCATTCTGCATCCGGTCCAGCAGGGACGTACGTTTCTTCTTATTCGCCTCGGAAGGATCGTGTAAGCCTTTTTTGATGAAGGTATAACACAGTAAGGGCGTCAGAATCATGGCGACGATAAACGAAGCCGACAAGGCAATGGCGACCGTAATAGGCAGGGCAAAAATAAATTCACCCACCGATCCCGACAGAATAACCATCGGCATAAACGAAGCAATGATCGTAATTGTTGCCGCAAATACGGGCACAACCAGGTCACTGGCACTCCGCCAGGCGGCCGTCCAGCGATCCAGCCCTTCATCGAGCAGTTCCACGTAGTTATCGGCAATGACGATGGCATCATCGACCACCATGCCCAGTACCACAATCAAGGCTGCCAGCGAGACCTGATGCAGCTCGATACCGAAGGCGTGCAGCAGGGCAAAGGTGACGGCGACGGTCATCGGAATCGCCATGGCCGCTACCGCCGCAATGCGGAAGGGCAGGAGCAAAATCACGACAATCACGACCGAAACAATGGCCAGGAAAAATTCCCGAATGAAGTGACCAACGTTTTCATCCACCAGATGCGGCTGATTGACAATCGTCGTTAACTTCACCGTACTCGGTAGTAATTTTTTAACGGCTTCTAACTGAGCATCAACGTCCTTGCCAAACGACACGATGTTGTTTCCTTCGTGCATTTCTACAGCCAGCATCAGGGCCCGGTGTCCGTTCACGGTGGTAGTACTGGTGGGGTCCTGGTATTGACGGGTGATGCGGGCTACGTCGCCCAGCCGAATCACGTCTCCGGTTTTGGAAGTACCGATAATCTGACTGGCAATCTGGCTTTCGGTACTGTAACCACCGTTGGCGTAGAGCGGTACCTCCGCCGTACCGGTTTTCACATTTCCCGTCGGACTAATGGCATTCTGGGATTTCAGTACGTTCATGACCTGCGTGAACTTGATGCCGTACTGAGCCAGTTTCTCTGAATTACTCGTAATGACGATCTGTTCTTTTTGCTCGCCAATGCGTTTGATTTTTGACACGGCGGGCAGCGTCCGGAGCTGATCTTCTACTTTTTGCAGATAGTCTTTCAACTCGTTGTACGAAGCCTGATCGGATTCGATACCGATGACCAGAGCTTCCGTATCCCCAAAGTCGGAGTTGACGATCGGGCCACGTACGCCTTCGGGCAGAGCCAGCGTTTTGGCGACGAGTAATTCGTGCCGCAGTTTACTCCAGAATACGTCCGGATCTTTGACCTTATCCTCCAGTTCCACGTTAATGACGACGGCTCCGTCGCGGGTCGTGGAGAAGGTTTTGGATTTTTTGACTTCTTCAAACTGAAACAGGTATTGCTCCAGCTTTTTCGTAACCTGATCTTCCACCTGAGCGGAATTCGCTCCGGGGAAATACGCCAGTACCAGACCCGTACGAATGGTAATCTTGGGGTCTTCCCGGCGGGGCATGGTCAGCAGAGAATGGATACCAACGGCAAAAACCATCAGCAGTACCGTCAGCGTAACCTGCGAATATTTTAGGGATGATTTGACAAAATTCATGATCTACACTGGATAAGGCCTGTAGAGTAGTAAGCGTATACGTCCGTTAAAGGAAATTGAACGTTATGTTGTATACGTTAAGGTTGGGTATTGGTAAGCTGAATAGCGGAACCGTCATGGATTTTCTGCTGCCCACCCGTAATGACCAGCTCGCCCGGCTGTAAACCGGAGGTGATTTCAATGGTAGAATCCAGCAGGCGACCGATGGATACGCGACGTTTAAAGGCCTGCTTTTTCTGCGAATCGGCTACAAAAACGTAGGAAGAATTATCGGTATCGTGCAAGACGGCTTCGGCGGGTAAGGTGAGCGATTCCGTTTTCTGCGTCGAAGGCAATTTCACTTCGGCCACCATACCAGGACGAATCAGGAGCTTGGGATTCCGTAATTCAATCTTCACCGAAAACGAACGCGTCGTCGCATCGGCGGCGGAACCTACTTCGGTCACCTTTCCGGTGAAGGTGCTGTCGAGGGCTGAGATGTACACCTGAGCTGACTGACCGATTTTGACCCGCTGTAATTCCGATTCCGGAATAGCCGCGTTGACTTTTACTTTCTGGATATCCGAAACGATAAACAGGGGCATTCCCGAGCCTACGATTTCGCCAATCTCCGTATTTTTTTTGAGCAACACGCCCGAGAACGGGGCGTAGAGCTTCGTATCCGAAAGATTCTTTTTCTGGAGTCCGGCCTGGGCTTGAGCCTGTTTGAGTCCGTTAGAGACTTTGGCGAAATCGGCATCGCTGAGGCTGTTGCGATCGTGCATGAGCTTGAGCCGGTTGTACTCATCCTGCACCTGATTGACGCTGGCAGTAGCCGCGTCCACGCCGAGCCGATAACTGGTGGGGTCCAGACTGGCGAGTACTTTTCCAGCGGCTACGGGCTGGCCTTCCGTAGCGGCGATGTAGTTGATTTTTCCCCCCACGAGAAAACCGAGTTTGACGGTCCGGTTTCCTTCGACGTTTCCGCTGATGGAAATCTGATTGTCTGAAGAAGAACGACTAACCGTTTGCGTCAGTACGGGTACGGCCGGATCAGCGGCGGCAGTTTCGGGAGCGGGTTTGCTCTGGCAGCTGGCGAGTACGAAGGCTGCTAAACCGATGGAAAAATAAGGCTTGGGTTTCATAACTTCATTAGTTAATCGTTTCCAGTAGGTGAATTTGTGATTGGGGGATTTCTAAAAACAGTAAGTGTTCAATGACACTGTCAACCCATTCTTCAGTATCCGTCAGAATAAAACTTAGCTCTGATACTGGGACTGTATTCGTGAGCGATTCAAGCAGGTCTAACGCCGAGTAAGCTGGTGTAGGACTGCCGAATACGTAATACGTTTTCAAAAGACCACGAAACGTCGATTCAAGACGGGTAAGCTCGTCGGGAAAAAACGGAGAATTCAGCTGCGTCAGGCCATGAACGACGGTACACGGCTGGTGGCGATTTAGCAAATTTTTTATAAGGTCGATCAGCGAATGCAGGGAATACGACGTCGATAAGAATATCCAGTGTCGCTTTGGTAGAAGACTGCTTTGCTGCATGAAATTCAAGGCATTCATAACATTGCTTCCGGGTTGTGAATGCAAAGCTCGGAAAGAATTAGGCCAAGCTCTTTGATAAAAGTCAAAAAGCAAAAGGGTAGGCGGAGCCTACTAATTTGGGTGTCCGTAGCATCCGCTACGGACCACTCGCTCCCTGGAAATGGGAGGGGGAATGAAGTGTTTTTTGTAGGAAGGTAGATTCTGCTTCTTCTACTAAAGTGTATTTCCTTGCAAGAATGCTACGGCCAATAGAAACCTGCGTTATCCGTAGCATCCGCTACGGATGTTCAAATTTGTAGGCTATGCCTACTTTTTACTCCGAATCCGACTTAACGTCTCCTGCGAAATGCCGAGGTACGAAGCAATATGACCCAGACTGACCCGCTGAAAAATGGAAGGCTGGTTTCGGAGCAACGACTCGTAGCGTTCGGTGGCCGTTTGAAATTGCAGGGCCGTGATGCGTTCCTTCATTTCCCGCATGACCTGATGCATAACCAGTATGTGCAATTGCTCGAAAAGGGGATACCGTTTCAGCAGCTTTTCAAAGTCTTCGTGCGAGATGGAACAGAGCGTCGTCTCCTCCAGGGTTTCCAGGTAATACTGACTGGGTTGACCGTCGATGAAACTTTCGTCTGCCGTTACGAAATTGTCTTCCGTATGAAATCGGTACGTCGTTTCTTTCCCCGAGAGGCTTTGATAGTGTTCCCGAATGAGTCCTTCTTCAATGAAAAAGAGCCGTCGACAGTGCTGGCCCGGTCGGACCAGCACGTGGTTTTTCGGAAGGTGTTCCCGAACAATAATTTTCTGAAGCTCTTCGACGACTTCCGCAGATAAGGGTAAGTGCTGTTGAAGGAAGGTAATAATATGCATAAGGGAACCGATTTGAAACGACGCCCTTACAGGCCCGCGTAGTACGTCAGAGCTTCCTGCATTTCGGAGCTGGATACGGGAATGTCGAAGCGACAGGTACCGATGCCGTCGAGTAGGGAGAACCGAATTTCTTTACCCCGGTTTTTCTTATCCTGAGCCGTCAGTTCAACAATCGCCTCGAAGGCGTCGGCAGGAATCTGTGCTTGGCCATAGGTTTGAAGCAGGTACGATTGAATGGCCTCGAATTGTTCTTCCGTAAGCCAACCGCGTTGCCGACTCAGAAATGCTTCTGTGAGCATACCCGCCGCAATAGCTTCCCCGTGCAGGAGCCGCTTTTCGGGATCTTCCAGAAAATACGTTTCGATGGCGTGACCGAGCGTATGACCGAAATTGAGAATCTTTCGTAATCCTTTCTCCGTAGGATCGGCCTGCGTCACCCGTTCTTTAATGGCGACGGAATGAGCGATCAGGTCCGTCCAGTTCTGCGTTTCCCAGCTTTGTTGACGGAGTTCCTCCCATTTAGCCGCATCGGCGATAAGGCAATGTTTGATGATCTCGGCAAAACCCGACCGAAGCTCACGGGGTGGGAGCGTAGCCAGAAAATCGGCGTCAATCAGAACGGCGTCGGGGATCTGGAAGACGCCAATGTGATTTTTCAAACCCTGAAAATCAATACCCAGTTTGCCGCCTACGCTGGCATCGACCTGCGAAAGTAAAGTCGAGGGGATTTGAATAAAGGCAATCCCCCGTTTGTAGGTTGCCGCACAGAAGCCGCCCATATCGCCAATGACGCCGCCGCCAAGATTGATCAGCAGGCCGTGGCGATCGAAAGCCGCTTTCGTGAGTCCTTCCCAGATTTGCGTGGCCGTTCCCAGGTGCTTTTCGCTTTCACCCGAACGGATCTCAATCAGCGTATGCGGGGGCAGTAAGGACTGAATGCGGGGATAGCAGTGCTGACGGGTTTGCTCATCCACCAGAACGGCTACCTGAGAAAAGGAGTGCGAGGCAAGGAAAGCGGGCAGGCTTTCGGTAATAGGGGCGATCTGTACCATAGCCGCAAAAATAGACGAAAGAGTAGAGAGTCGACAGCCGGGCGTAAAAGTTATCGGCGGGAGGTACAAAAACAGCCTGGCTTCTTCGTTCCCTTTACGGAAGGGATTATGGGTAAAAGTTGGTCAAGTGCTCAAAATTGGGCAGTTTGCATCCTTTATGGATTGATTGCATACGAACATGAGTAAGAATGAAGATCGTGAAAGCCTGCCACCCTTTATCCGGTCCTGGCAGCAGCTCTATGCCTTAGTCATCGCTAATCTTATCCTGATGATTGGTTTGTTCTGGTGGTTTACCGAGGCATTTTCCTAACGTGTTTTTAATAGGGATGCGTAGCTATTTCATCGGCATACATTGCATACAGAAGTTTATCGTGCTACAGGATCACTCGTTCGTCCCGCCAGTACGGCTGCCCTTTCGTCCGTATGCACTCCATGCGGGGCATCCCATGCGGGGCATCCCATGCTGGCAACGCAACGACTGACGACCGTCGCAACGCAGTGGCCTAAAGCGGGCGGTTGCCGCCATGGAATGGTCAGTCGTGGAAAGGTCCAGCCTAGAAGGCTCACGGGCTACTAGTCAGCCAGTAAGCAGGACCAAACCCAGTCTATAGGCACCAAGCCCCAGCAAAAACCAACGAATAAACCCAAAAATACCTCTTTACCCTTGAGTATATGTCTTTACTCGATTGGATCGTACTGGGCGTTACCCTAACCTTCATTGTAGGTTACGGCATCTACCGCAGTCGACAGCAACAAAACCTGGAAACTTACCTGACGGGCGGCCATACGCTGACCTGGTGGCACGTCTGCCTGAGCGTGATGGCTACGCAGGCCTCGGCGGTTACCTTTCTGTCGGGACCGGGACAAGCCTACACCGACGGCATGCGATTCGTGCAGTTCTACTTCGGACTGCCCCTGGCCATGGTCGTCATCTCCATTACCTTCATTCCAATTTTTCATCGACTGAACGTCTATACCGCGTATGAATTTCTCGAAACGCGGTTCGATCTGAAGACCCGTACCCTCACGGCCCTGCTGTTTCTGTTGCCCCGCTGGCTTTCCACGGGCATCAGTATCTACGCTCCGAGTATTATTCTTTCCACCATTTTTGGCTGGGATATTGTCTGGACGAATCTGGCGATGGGAGGTATACTGCTGATTTATACCGTCATTGGTGGAAGTCGAGCGGTGAGCTATACGCACGTACAGCAGATGTTTATCGTCCTCGGTGGTATGTTTCTGGCGGGGTATCTGGTCGTACGACTCCTGCCCGAAAACATGGGTTTGGTCGATACGCTGGAGGTGGCCGGGAAGATGGGGAAGCTGCAAACCATCAACTGGCAATTCGACTGGAATGATCGCTACAACATCTGGTCGGGATTGATCGGCGGGTTTTTCCTGCAACTGAGTTATTTCGGTACCGACCAGTCGCAGGTCGGGCGGTACCTCGGGGGCGAAACCATCGGACAAAGTCGGCTGGGACTGCTCATGAACGGCATCGTCAAAATTCCCATGCAGTTTCTGATTCTGCTGGTGGGAGCATTGGTGTTTGTCTTCTACCAATTTCATCAGCCCCCCTTACTCTTTAACGAAACGGCTTTAAAGAAAGTCGAACATACCGCCGCATATCAGACGCTTCAGCGGGAGCATACGCAGCGATTCCAGGAAAAAAAGCAGGTCGTAACGCAATTACAATCGGCCCTCGAACGTGGAGACGAAGGCGGTATTGCTTCCCTGCAACAACGCGTTCAAACCCTCGACCATCAAACAACCGAGCTTCGGAATCAAACCAAAAAACTGGTGCAGGCCGAGGGCGGCAACGCCAACGATACCAACTACGTATTTCTATCCTTTGTGGTAAAATACCTGCCGCCGGGCGTGGTGGGCCTGCTAATTGCCATTATTTTTATCGCTTCGATGGGGTCCATCGCTTCGGCCATCAGTTCACTTACCTCGAGCTTCGTGGTAGATATTTACCGACGCATGTGGGTCAAAAACGGTACCGAAGCTCATTATATCCGCGTATCGAAAATCAGTACCGCGGTTTGGGGCATGCTTAGTATTGCGGTCGCCATGTACGCCAGCCGCGTCGGTAGCCTGATCGAAGCCGTTAATATTCTCGGATCGTTGTTTTACGGAACGGTTCTGGGCGTATTTGTGGTTGCCTTTTACTTTAAGTCAATTGGAGCCCAAGCTACGTTCTGGGCAGCGGTTGGAGCCGAGATTTTGGTAGTCGTGTTCTGGGTACTGAATCTGACGGCTTTTCTCTGGCTCAACGTCATTGGCTGCGTGGCTGTGGTGGGGCTGGGTCTGCTGCTGAGAGGACTAGACCGCACTACTAATTCCCCAAATTAGGATTAAATCTATGCAGGAAGCACTCGTTCATCTGGTTCACCGCGACGCCAAACTGGCTAAAGTTCTGGCGGCGGTAACCTTACCCGCTCCGGAGCCAACGGGCGATTTATACTACGACTTACTCGATTCCATCGTCTCCCAACAATTATCGACGAAGGCCGCTGCCGTTATTTTTCAGCGATTTCTAACCCTGTTTCCCGGCGAGTACCCGCATCCACAGCAACTTTTAGCTTTGGATATTGAGACGCTGCGTTCGGTGGGCTTGTCCAAGTCGAAAGCCCATTACATGCAGAATGTAGCGGAATTCTGGTTAAAGGAAAAGCTGGAAAACAAGAACTGGGACGAGTATGACGATGATGCCCTCGTCGATTATCTCAGCCAGATTAAAGGCGTAGGCCGCTGGACGGTGGAAATGATTCTGATCTTTACGTTACAGCGTCCGGACGTATTTCCCGTCGATGATCTGGGCGTACAGCAGGGCATGATGCTGGTGTATGGGCTGGAAAAAGACCGGAACCTTCGCAAGCGGATGATCGAAATCGCCGAACACTGGCGACCCTACCGAACCACGGCCAGCCGGGCCATGTGGCGGTGGAAAAATCAACAGAAAAACAGTAATTAATACCTGAAAACGCGGTCTGGACTCAGTTCCGGGCCGCGTTTGTTTCGCTATGCGTCTTCCTACTTTAGTAATAATCGCCGGTCCGACGGCCGTTGGAAAAACAGAATTGTGCGTACGATTGGCCCAGGAACTCGGTACGGAAATTGTTTCGGCGGATTCCCGGCAGTTTTACCGCGAACTCAGCATCGGTACGGCTAAACCCAGCCTGCCCGAGCGACAGGGCGTACCGCACCATTTTGTCGATTCGCATTCCATTGCCGAGTATTTTAGCGTAGGCGACTTTGAACGCGAAGCCCTACAAACCATTCAGGAGATTTTCACGCGTACCGACGTAGCCATCCTGACGGGTGGTTCCGGCCTATTTCTGAAGGTAATTACCGACGGCATGGACGAAATGCCCGAAGTAAATCTGGACATCCGGAAAAAATTGATGGAACGATTTGAGCAGGAGGGAATTACCCCGCTGGTTGATGAACTCCGGCAGCTCGATCCGGCGTATTTCGACTACGTGGATCGCAACAATACCCAACGCATCGTGCGGGCTCTGGAAGTTTGCCTAGCGACGGGTAAGCCGTACTCCAGCTTCCGAACCGGACACAAGGTCGAGCGACCCTTCCGAATACTGAAAATCTGCCTGACCCGCGACCGGGCGATTTTGTATGATCGGATCAATCAGCGAGTGGAACTCATGCTCCAGCAGGGGCTCGTCGAGGAAGTGCGGAGCGTGGCCGAGTACCGAAACCATTATGCCTTGAAAACGGTGGGCTATCAGGAAGTATTCGACTATTTCGACGGTACGTATGCCTACGAAACGATGGTTGAGAAAATCCAGCAGAATAGTCGCCGGTATGCCAAACGACAGCTCACCTGGTTCCGCCATCAGGATCATTTTCAATGGTTCGATGCGGAAGATTACGATGGCGTCAAGGCCTACGTACTGGAAAACCTTAGTTCCTGATTTTTCAGGGCCTCTCTAACACACGATGTCTACTTCTTACAAAACGATACCCTCGCCCGTCGGTCTGCTAACATTGGTAGCCAGTAATCAGGGTCTAGCTGCGATCCTTTGGGAAAAGGATCGCCCCGAACGCGTTTCAATCGCCCTGGGTTCGCCAGATGAACAACATCCCGTATTGTTGGAAACGGAACAGCAGCTAGGGGAATATTTTGCTGGAAAACGAAAGACCTTCACCTTGCCCCTGGACTTCATCGGAACTGAGTTTCAGAAACAAGTCTGGCAGGCCTTGCTAACCATTCCTTACGGTCAAACCCGTACGTATGGCGAGATTGCCCAACAACTGGGAAATCCGCAGGCGGTACGAGCCGTGGGTGGTGCCGCTAACCGTAATCCGATTTCGATTGTGGCCCCCTGTCACCGGGTCGTGGGGGCGTCGGGGAAACTCGTAGGTTTTGCGGGTGGGTTAGTCTATAAAAACCGTCTGCTGCGATTGGAAGGAGGCATTGCCCAAACGTCGTTGTGGGAGTAAGAAGACGCGTTTGTCCTAAGCACCAACCTGTTAAACGTATATAGCAAAAAGTAGGGCTAATCCGAATCTGGACTATGAATTTGAAAATTATTATCTGTAATAAATCTAAATATAAATAAATTTGGGGGCGTAACTATGAACCGATTCTCATGCACCCCCAGTTAAAACTTCCCTATCTTTTTCTTTTAACCTTCTTTTTCTTCACTACTGCCCAAGCTCAATCCGATCGTATCACCCTTCAGGGAACGGTCCGTACCGAAAAGGGACTCGCTGCCTTCATCAATATTTCACTGGAGCAAGAAGGACGCGTTCGGGCCATCACGACCGCCGATGAAGCCGGGAATTTCTCGATGAAAGCCACCGCCGGATCCTACACGATTATCGCCAGCGGAGTAGGCTACGAAACCGTACGCCAAGCCATTACGCTGATAGCGGGTGAGAAAAATGAAGTGACGCTGCAGACAACAGAGACCAACAAACAGCTTTCCGAAGTGATTGTTTCGGCGGGACGTCGGGTGGAGACGCTGGCAGAAACGCCTTCTTCCGTTACGGTGATTGCCGGGAAGGAACTGGAAACGCAGGCGGGCATTAGTCCCAACGTTGCCAACATTCTTTCCAATACGGTACCCGGACTCGCTCCTTCCACCAACCAAACCGGTAATAGCGGGCAAACCTTACGGGGCCGTAACGTGCTGGTACTCATCGATGGCATTCCGCAATCAACGCCCCTGCGGGCGGGTGGTCGCGATATTCGTACCATTGATCCTTCCGTGATCGAACGCATTGAAGTCATCAAAGGAGCGACCTCCATTTACGGTAACGGAGCTGATGGCGGATTGATTAACTACATCACGAAGAAAGTACGTCCGGAAGACCATTCGGGCGGCTCTACGCAACTGGCCATGACGGGTAATACCCAGGGGGACAGTACCTTCGGCTACCGCTTTTCCCAGCAATTTTTCGGACGTACCGGAAAAGTAGACTACGTCGTGAGTGGGATGCACGAGAAAACGGGCGTGTTTCGGGATGGCGAAGGTCAGGTCATCTCCCCCGAATACGGTCTGGGCGAAACGCGTATCTACAACGCATTCGTGAAAGTCGGTTACGACATATCCAGCAAGCATCGGATTGAAGGGATGTACAACTTCTACGGCTCCAATCAGCATTCCAATTACGTACTGAAGCCGGGTAAGTACGGCGTGAGTCCTGCCATCGGCGTGATTGGCAAACGCGTAGGTGTGGATGAAGGAACGCGGCATAACCACAACGCCAACCTTCAGTACATCGGTCGGAATATCATCGGCGGAACCAGTATTAACGCTAGTTTATATTTTCAGGACTTTCTAACGGTGTATTCCAACTCGGCTTCGTTTTACGGTGCCGGCCAATCGCAGATTCCTTCCCAGAAAAAAGGGCTTCGGGTCAATCTGAACAGTCCTTTTGTGATTGCCAGCCGCATTCGCGGGGACGTTACCTACGGCTTTGACTTGCTCAACGACCAGACTTCGCAGTCGTTGGTAGACGGTCGGACCTGGGTACCGAACATCAACATGCGGAACCTGGCCCCTTACGCTCAGTTGAGTGCTGCTTTGGTGGAAGGGCTGACCCTGAAAGCGGGCGTTCGGACGGAAAATATCAAGACTAAAATTGCCGATTTCAATACGCTCGCGACTGGCCCTAACGGGCAGGGCAGCATTTTCGTGAAAGGCGGAAATCTGGATTACGAAGCCCTGGTCTTCAATGCCGGACTCCGGTACTCTAAAAACAAAGCATTCAATCCTTTTGTCAGTTATTCACAAGCCTTCTCGATTTATGATTTAGGTCGGATTCTGCGTTCAGCTCAGGAGAATACCATCGAAAAACTGCAAACGCAACCCATCATTGTTAATAACTACGAAGCTGGTTTCAGTAGTCAGATCGGAACCTTTTCTTTAGCGGCGTCTACGTACATTAGTACCTCCAAGTTGGGTGCTAACTTCGTGGATCTGGGCGAAGGCGTGTACTCGACCGAGCGGGCTCCCGAACGCGTATGGGGTTACGAAGTACAGCTCGACTGGTCTCCGGTACCAACGTTTTCTGTCGGAGGAAACTATGCCTTTACGGAAGGAAAAGTGGATAAAAATTCGAATGGAGATTATGATACCTACCTGAACGCCAGCCGTATTTCACCCGATAAAACCACCCTTTACGCTCGTTATACGGGTATTAAAAACCTGAGTGTCGACCTGAACTGGTGGCGATTGGGCGACCGGAATCGCTTCATGCCCCGGGCCAACGGTACGTATGCGATTTACGAGGGACGGATTCGATCCTACAACCTCTGGAATCTGAATGTTGGATACAAGGTAAGTACGCAGGTGCGACTCAATCTGGGGGTTGAAAACCTGCTCAACACGAGTTATTACACCAATATCGCTCAGTTCTATGGTAGTAATGAAAACTACACCCGAGGCAGCGGACGACGGTTTATGTTAATGGTAGGCTACTCGTTCTAAACTGAGTAAGGTTTGATTATGGTTTGAGATTTGAAAAACAGCCCGGGCGTATTCCTACGTTCGGGCTGTTTTTTGAGTGTGGAGTTTCAATGGGTATAAAGTTTGAAAGGATTGATTAGCCGTTGTCTGTATTGGTTCGGAAACGTTTAAGTTGTGGTCCATCCGTTGCTTTAGGTTACCCTTTCAAGCTTCTTCCCAAGCTGCTAGTTGTCCGTAGCATCCGCTACGGACGCCCTACTGGTTAGGCTCCGCCTAACCTACCGCTTGCTTCAAAGAGTACCGCTTTCATCTGAACCCATTCGGGTATTAAAAGATCATTAACGGCTTTGCAAATAGCCCTATCTGGCAAGGCTTTTGTGACGGAAGAGGTCTGATACAAAACCTATCTACAGATATGGCTAAGACAATTGCGGCCGTAATGGTCGAAATGCTGGTACAGGCCGGAGTTCGCCGCATTCACGGCATTGTAGGCGATTCGCTGAATGGACTGGTCGACGAAATTCGCCGTTCCGGAAAAATCGAATGGATTCATTACCGGCACGAAGAAGCGGCTGCCTTTGCGGCCGGAGCTGAAGCACAGGCAACGGGTCAACTGGCCGTTTGTGCGGGCAGCTGCGGACCGGGAAACCTGCATCTGATTAACGGTTTATACGATTGCCACCGGAGTATGGCACCCGTTCTGGCCATTGCGGCTCAGATTCCGAGTATGGAAATCGGTACGGGTTATTTCCAGGAAACCAAACCCGAGTACCTGTTTCAGCAGTGTAGTCACTACTGCGAGACGATTTCCTCGGCCAAGCAAATGCCCCGGGTTTTCCAGATTGCGATGCAGAATGCGATTGGAAAACAGGGCGTAGCGGTGATTACGCTGTCGGGCGATGTATCGTCCGAAACCGTTGAAGAAACGAACCTGATTCATCCCCTCTTTTTGCCAAAACCCGTCATCCGGCCCTCCGACGAAGAATTACAGCAGATGGCCCGGCTCCTGAATGAGGCCGACCGAATTACGATTCTGGGCGGTAGCGGCTGTGCCGGAGCCCACGCGGAAGTCCTGCAGTTGTGCGAGCAGTTGAAAGCTCCGCTGGTGTACGCTCTACGGGGCAAAGAATATCTGGAATACGAAAATCCCTATGCAGTAGGGCTAACGGGCCTGATTGGATTCTCTTCCGGAGCGAAAGCCATCAGTCGGGCGGATGTACTGCTGATGTTGGGTACCGATTTTCCGTATAAAGACTGGTATCCAGAACACGCAAAGATCATTCAGGTAGATATTCGACCAGAACACCTGGGTCGCCGTACGCGGCTGGATCTGGGCGTAGTGGGTAGCGTTGGACCAACGATTCAAGCCTTAGTACCCATGCTGTTACCGAAAACGGATCGTAGTCACCTCGACGATTCGCTGGAGGCGTATCAGGAAGCCCGCAAGGAGCTGGATTCGCACGCCAAAGGTGACGAAAACGATGGGGTCATTCACCCGGAATACCTTACGTCCGTGCTGAGTGAACAGGCCAGTCCGGACGCCATCTTTACCTGTGATGTCGGAACCCCGACGGTCTGGGCGGCTCGCTATCTGAAGATGACCCGGCAACGGCGACTGATTGGGTCCTTTACGCACGGATCGATGGCGAGTGCCATGCCGCAGGCCATTGGAGCCCAGTTTGCATTCCCGGAACGTCAGGTAATTGCTCTGGCGGGCGACGGTGGATTTTCGATGCTCATGGGCGATCTGCTCACCATTTATCAGTACAATCTTCCCGTTAAACTGGTGATTTATAATAACTATTCCCTGGGTTTTGTGGCGATGGAAATGAAGGTAGCGGGGATACCGCCCTTCGGCACGGATATGAAGAACCCCAACTTTGCCCGTATGGCCGAAGCCATGGGCATTCGGGGGATTCGGGTGGAAAATCCGGAAGATGTACCGGAAGCCATTGAGGAAGCTCTGCGTCACTCCGGTCCCGTAGTCCTGGATGTGGTAGTGAATCCGACGGAATTATCCATGCCGCCGAAAATCAAGTTTCAGCAGGCCTGGGGCTTTAGCATGTACATGATGAAAGAAACCCTGCGAGGCGACCTAAGCGATGTGGTGGAAACTATTAAGACTAACTTTTTGAAGTAGAAAAAGCGGTGAGGCCAGTAAGCTATGGAATGAAGCCAGGGGTTTTACCCCTGGCTATGTACATTGAACCCTTTCAGGGTTGATGATAATGGTCTCAAACACAATTAAACCTGAAACTTTATACACGATCAAACTTTAAACCTCATCAGACTTCAAACCCTATCCTCACTTCAGCAAAGTCCTCACCTGATCCCTCGGTAACTCGTTAACAGAACCATTCTTCCCCTGCATGGTACGAGCCGCCCACAGGGAATTCAGGATAGCTTCTTCCGTCGCTTCGATGGCGGCTAGAAACAAGGGGGACATCGCTTCATTATCCATTTCCTCAACGGTTAGTGTCAGTTTTTTACTGTTGTGTGGGATGCGTACCTTTTCGCTGGTAGAAAAAGCCAATACGTATTCACCCGAGCCATTCGACGCAATACCCCCCACTTTCGCCAGGGCCGACCAGGCCCGTTTCGCCAGCCGTTCGAGGTTGCGGTGGGTGAGCGGAGCATCCGTGGCCACGATGATCATACAGGAACCATCCGCCGGATCATTCAACTGATCACTTAGAAAGTACTTGCCCAGCGATTTTCCAATGGGTTTTCCTTTGATTTCCAGCACGCCCCCGAAGTTGGTTTGTACGAGAACGCCTACCGTATACGCACCAGACTTTTTCGGCAGTACCCGCGAACTGGTGCCAATCCCGCCCTTCCAGCCAAAGCAGATGGTACCCGTTCCAGCTCCGACATTTCCTTCGGCAACCGGACCACTTTGGGCTTTCTGAAGGGCCTGGGTGACGTGTTCGGGTTTGACGTGAAAACCCGTAATGTCGTTGAGAAAACTATCATTGGTTTCCCCCACGACGGCATTGACCGAACGAACGGTAGCATTGCCCGGCTGGGCCAGCGTATACGAAACAAGCCCCTGCATCCCCGCTGCTACCGAAAGCGTATTGGTCAGCACGACGGGCGTTTCCAGATTGCCTAATTCATTGATCTGACTGATTCCCGCCATTTTCCCGAACCCATTCGCCACAAAAACGGCCGCCGGGATTTTTTGCTGAAACAGATTCCCTTCCGTAGGAATAATGGCCGTTACGCCCGTCCGGATCTGCTGACCTTCAATCAGCGTAACGTGTCCTACTTTCAATCCGGCTACATCGGTGATGGCGTTGTGCGTACCCGTTTTCAGAATGCCAATGGTTTGCTGCGTATGCTCGCGAAAGCGGGTTTGGGCGTGAAGGAGGGAAGTACTCATTAAGAGCAGTAGAATTACGTTTTTCATAGAAATTGGGAAGAGCTTACAAACCCCAAGTTACGATTGGCCAGCCAAAAGGAAAGCAACTACTGCGGTAAATGAAATTCCGAGCGGTAGTAGCGGTAGGCATTGATCCAGGCCGCGTACACCCACAGCAGCAGCCCCAGTAGAGCCGTATCTACCTGAAACATGATGAGTAGCAGACCCATTGGAAAGCCCCATAACCCATACGCTCCGAGATTTTCCAGACTTTTATCGTTCTGGTACAAGCGGTGTAAACCCGCCAGCCACAGACCGATCCCGAAGAAGAGAGCCTTGCCGACGTACAGCCACGATACCGTTGCGGGCAGGTAGCGGAAGAGGAGCAGGGTTTCCGGAATAAACAGCAGCAAACCCTGTACGAACAGATAGCCCATCCGTTTGCCGAACGAAAGGGGCAGGTTTCGCAGGAAAAGTAGATACTCATGCTCGAAGATGTACTGTTCCTGAGCCAGTCCCAGTTGCGTCAGTCCACCGATGAGCATACCGATGGTCAACAAACGTTCATCGTAATCGTCGGTGGGGTAGAGCAAACAAACCCCTATGATCAGTAATCCGGAGAAAATTTTGGTCAGTAGTAACAGCAGCGGTTGCCGCCGGAACAAATGCTGAATGAAGTACAGCGGATAAGGTAAGGGCCAGTGGCGAATGAACGTACGCACGCGAACTTCCCGACTCGTATGGTGCAGCATTCGCTCCAGCAGCGGAATCGGCAGTACGACGAGCCCCAGCAGAACCAGACCTATAAGAACCAAAGCCGACCACTGGCGACCGGGAAAAGCGTACACGCTCATCCAGCCCGCGTACAGAAAAACGGGCAGTAACAGTCCGGCCTGCATGGTAACCCAGCCGCTCAGACGCGTGCCAAACGGAACCAGCCGCCAATGATCAAGAAAGCCATACGCCGGATGTCGAAACTGACTACGAACGAAACTGAGCGTTTTTAATCCGTACAGTATCCAGGGGATAAAGTAATACACCAGGGTAGAAGGCGAAGCCATCGCGTACCGAAACAGGGCCACGTGGTCGTCGCTGCGGATGATACCAAAACCGATCAGTAAGATCAGCAGGAAGAAGCCCGAATTTTGACGGTAAAATTCGGTAACCAGCGTACGGAAAAAGACAGCTTTCAAGGGCGTTGGCGAGTAAGATTAGGCAGGCGTTTCCACTAGCGTATGGTTCTGGATCAGATACGAAGAATCCAGAGCTAATTCGGTCAGGCGAAAATCCTGGTGCGAAGACAGCAGAAAACTTACACCCCGCTGATGATACGTCGCAATGAGGCTACAGACGTTGGCCACGGCCCGGTCGTCGATGGTAATGAGGGGCTCATCCAGCATGATGAGTTCGGGTTGCCCCAGAAAGCCCAGCACCAGCGACGTTTTCTTGAGCATGCCCGAGGAATAGGTACCAACGGGCTGTTTCCAGAACTCCCGGATTTCCAGCGTATCAATCAACGAATCCACCTGCCCGGCGGGCGACTGCTTGGCTTTTCCCACGAAAGAAATCAGATCAAAGGCCGACAGATATTCCGGGTACAGCGGCTCCGCTTCGGCGTAATTCACCCGCATGCGATACGGGACCGTGTGCCGACTGACTTCATACTGATTGTTCAGCCAGATTTCACCTTCGCAGGGAAGCATGCCCGCAATGGACCGGAAAAACGTACTTTTCCCGGAGCCGTTCGAACCCCGAATCCAGTGGATACCCGGCGATAACTGCCAGTCGGGGACTTGCAGAATCGTCCTTCCGTGGTACGCTTTCCGATAATTTTTGACCTGTAGCATACCTGCAAAAGAAAGCTTTTGCGAATCCCTTGCCAAACCTTTCAGTATTCCGGGCGGGCCGTTCGTACTTTTGGGGTATGCAAAGCAATTACTACTTTCTTCGTCAGCTCTCCCGGGAGATCGAAGCCCAGCTCGAAGGCCTGGTTCTGGCGGAGTGTTTTTCGCAGGAAAAAGATGAATTGGTACTGGGGTTTTGTCCGGCAGAGAAGCAGTGGCGAAAGCGAAGGGATTTTTACATACGAGCCACCATACGGCCTGATTTTGTGGCCTTAAACTTTCCCGAAGACTTTCGACGGGCGGGAAAAAATACGGTTGATTTATTCTCCGAGTTACTGGATAAACCCATTCTGGGCGTTCGGCAATACCTGAACGAACGGGCCTTTTCTATCGATTTTGCGGATGATTTTCATTTAGTATTCAAGCTCTTTGGTAATCGTTCCAACCTGGTACTGGTGCAGGGAGCGTCGGTCGTGGATCTCTTCCACAACAAGCTCGTAACGGACGAAAAGCTGGACATCACCACCCTGGATCGACCGCTGGATCAGAGCCGAGAAGCCTTTGATCGGGCCAATGGCGACTGGCGAAAGCTCTTTCCCACATTTGGGAAGGACGTCACCGCTTGGCTGGATCGGCAGGCATACCGTTCGAAAACGATTGACGAAAAATGGGCGTTGGTGGAACAGGTACGCGGCTATCTGGAAAATCCGACGTATTACATCAAAACGGTGGAGTACCAGCCCGTATTGACGCTGCTGCCCGACGACGCCGAGAAATCCTTTACCGATCCGATTGAGGCGGCCAATGGCTTTTACTACGCTTATTCGCGAATCAACGTATTTGACCGGGAAAAGGGGCTGATTGTTCGGGCCTTACAGAAGCGGAAGCAGAAAACGCAGCAGTACGTAGACTCGGTCTACGAAAAGCTCGACGAGATGGAAAAGGCCATCAAGCACGAAGAAGTCGGCCACATTCTGATGGCGAATCTGCACCAGATTCCCGAGCGGGCCGAGTCCGTGGAGCTGCACGATTTCTACCGGGATCAGCCCGTAACGATTCGACTCAAGCCTGATTTGTCGCCGCAGAAAAACGCGGAATCGTATTACCGAAAGTCGAAAAACGAGAAAATCGAAGTTGAACACCTCATGGAAGCCCTGGAGGTACGGGAGCGGGAAATGGCCGAATACGACGCTCAGATCGCGAAAGTAGAATCCATCGAAACGCTGAAGGAGCTGCGGAAATACCTGAAAACGAGTGGACTCGACAAAATTGAAAAGCCCGATGTATCAGCGGCGACGCTCTTTAAACGCTACGAATACCAGGGTTTCGAGATTTTCGTGGGCAGAAATGCCAAGAACAACGACCTGCTGACGCAACGGTATACCCGCAAGGAAGACCTCTGGCTGCATGCCCGTGATGTAACGGGTTCGCACGTTATCATCCGGCATCAGGCGGGTAAACGCTTCCCAAATCCGGTGATTGAACGGGCGGCTCAACTGGCCGCTTACTATTCGAAACGACGCAATGATACGCTGTGTCCGGTGATTGTAACGCCGAAGAAATTCGTCCGAAAAACCCGCGATTTACAGGAGGGTCAGGTGATTGTTGAAAAAGAAGAAGTGGTGATGGTTGAGCCGAAAGCGTAAGGAATTGACTAATTGAAAATCAGATGAGTAAGCAAGTAAAATATCTGTTTATAGGAGCCATTCTTGTCCTGATGGCTTACATGGTGTATAACGCCACCTCGCAACCCGGCGTACAGGATTTGAAGGGAAATTTCAAAGAAGTCGCGTTGTACCGGAATGAAAATAACACGGGTCCGATCAAACGTATGTATGCCGTAACGGTAGACGATACGTTGTGGAACGAAATGAAGCAATACGGCGATTTTATGCCGCATACCAAATACGGTACGACGACGGTTTATTTCTTCAAAACGGGAAGTGCGGCACCTAACGAATTACAACCCGGTGAGAAGCCTTTTGATGATACGTTTCAACCCCTGGCAAAGTATGAAAAAGATGGGATGGGGGAGGTTTCGTTTACAAAGGAGTGATGCTATTTCAAGACTAAAGTAGGTCTGTGTTGGCGACAAAATGGACAGGAGGCGGCTTTCAATCTAGTGTTCCTTTACGCCATCACCGAAACCATTTCCAGAGCCACCTTCCCCAAAGTCGCATCGCCCGTAATAGTCACGCCACTACTGAGTTCATGCGGACGTATACTTTTGGAAAAAAGGGGCCAGGCTACTTCCGGGGTTAGCGTCACTTCGGTATCATAAGAATTTTGCGGGCTGCGTTCCAGTTGCCAGAAATCCGTTCGACGAATCAGATACCAACTGCCTCCTGCCTCGGTCGTGATGGTAACTTTCAGGGTTGTTCCTTCGGATGCTTGTACGTTTCGGTACGTATGGGGCAGACCATACATAAAGATGTCGATGAAGGGGTGAAAAAACTCCGGCGTGAGTAAAGCCGGTTTATGTACGGCAGCTCGTATCTGCTGTTGATGCAGCCATTTTTCGGTGTATTCCCGGGCAATGTGCATCCAGTTCTGACTTTCTTCTTCACCGGCCCAGGCTACGGAAAAGGTGGCTTTTGCCTGCGGATCGAGGGAGGCGTAATAGTCGCAGTACATCGGTCCCGTAATGCGGTGGAGCAGGATCAGTACCTGCGGACTAACCCGTTTCATGGCCTTTACCCAATCGGCATTGAGTCCATTGAGAAAATCCAGCAAATCCTGGTAGGAGCGAATAGCGGGACTTTCACCCGGATACTCATCCCGCAGCGAAGACAGGATCCGAATGTTACCATCCAGTAAGTGAGCAGCTACGTCTTTTACTTTCCAGCGTTGGCTACAGTCTGGGCTTGCCATTCCTGAGGGGTGAGTGATTCCAGCAATTCCAGTAAAAGCTGATCGAGCTTGCGTAGCTTTTCAATGAGGATAGCCGTAGAATACGTCATGGCTGGTAACGGACGGCTGGATACGGAGTCGGGCATGGCAATGAGAGCGAATAAGTGGGAGAATCATGCCAAAGTTATCAGCTGTTTTCAATAGTTTGAAGGGGTTACTGAAAGAACGGTTCTGCTCTGCTTAATCGTGAGCCTTCAGGGTGGCCTATGCTCATTTAGCGAAGTGATCAGAAAAGAAATAGAATGTCCAGTAATCCTTTTCCAAATCCGGTATAATCCCGGGCACTGCTGTACAGAAAATGTTCAGGGGCATCGACCCACCCGGCCACTACCGGATTCTGATGCAGGTAATTTAATTTTTGTTGGGTGAAGCGAGGCGTGATCAGTTCTTCCGCATGGTTATCCTGTTGCCAGAACTGGTAATCGTCATTGCGTTTGTTGTGATGAGCCGCTCGCTGGAACATCCAGAGCATCCACTCTTTCCGACTTTCCGGATCTTCTTTAATCGCTTCTATGAGCGTAGTAGCCGTATGCCGCTTCAAATCCCGGAGTGTATGGGAAAGGTTAAAACCCTCTTCTGTACTAATGATGAGGTGCACGTGATTACTCATGAGGCACCAGGCATGAAGGCGTAAGCCCTTGTGTTGCTGGCAAAACGATAGGCTATCCAGAAAGATGGTTCGGTAATGAATTCGCGTGAATACATCGATCCAGTAAACCGTTGCGAAACTGATAAAATAAATGCCCCGAGGATTGCTGAATTGATAAGGCTTGAAGATCATTCGGTAAAGAAACCGCGGGTAATTTATTTCGTTCGTACCGTTGAATCAGTGCGGTAGGCACAGCCTACAAACTTGAAGGTTCGTAGCGGATGCTACGAACAACTCGCTGCTTGGGAAGAGTTGTGTTAGGGGAAGGTTTGACTAAGAGATAGAGAAATGTTTCGCAAACAGCTACCTGGCAAAAATCTATAACCCACAGCCAAGCTAATATGAACATTCCCGCCAAGTAACCAAACCCCGTTATCCGTAGCATCCGCTACGGATGTTCAAATTAGTAGGCTGTGCCTACCTATTCATGACAAACTGGAACAGTGGCCGCCGCCGAAGGCAAACCCGGACTATAGGGTAAGCCTAAACCCAATCCCCGCCAGACAAACAGCAACGCAATCGCCAGGGTGAGTACAGGAACCCAGCGATTCAGCGTTCGGCGTACGGGTAAGCTCACCCACTGCCAAACCCAGCCCACGGCCAGCATCGCCGGAATGGTACCTGCCCCATACGCCAGCATCCAGAGCATACCCTGAGCAGGAGTAGCGGTTGCCAGGGCTCCGGCTAAGGCTACGTAAACCATCCCACAGGGTAACCAGCCGTTGATCAAACCCACACCCACATACGCCATCCAGGTTTTCCGCTGTAGTAGCTTACTAAAGGTTGATTTCAGTCGAACGAACGGACTAAAACCAATCCATCGATCGGCTACGACGAAGCCTGCCATGAGTACTCCCGCCAGTAGCGAAAGATATTGTTGCCAGCCGAGAATCGATACGCGTTCGCCGACAAATCCCACCAGCAAACCCAACAGGCCGTAACTCAGCGTTCGTGCCAGGTTGTAACTCAGTCGAGCCAGTAGCATCCGTCCTTCCGACAAACCACCCACGGGCAAGGCCAGAGCAATTGGGCCACACATGCCGACGCAGTGAATGCTGGAAAGAAGTCCGGTGAGAAAGGCGAGAACCATGGGAATGGGTAAAGAATAGAGATGATAGAGGACCGACTAAAGACGTTTTCAGCTATCCTCTAAACGGTATCATCTATTATCTCAAATAATGATTTCTTCTTCGGTGTAGTACTCCTGCTTGCCGTCTGACCAGGTGACTTTTACCCGCCAGTAACCCGTTTTCATGGTTTCGGTGGAAATGGTCTGGGCAGCGACACCGGGTCGCACGGCGACAGTGAAGTCCAGCTTGGCATCAGAAGGGCGGAAGAACTGAATCGTACCTTCCTGTACCGCATTCGGAACGGAAAATTGCACCTGCTGCTTTTGCGGACGGTACTGCATGGTAACCAGCTCTTTGGCGGCCTTACTATGGGCCACGCGGTCAATTTGCTGTTGGTAGGCCATTTCGGTTTGGTAGTAGTCAGGTCGTACCAGATCTACCTGCGTACGCATCATTCGGTATACTAAGAAACCAATGAAACTACCGAAGAGAATAAAGGCCAGAATAATGGATTTGCCCCAGTTCATAGCTTAATGTTCAGCGGTACGCCGCTGCGGTTAGTGGTTTTTTGTTTTCAGGAAGTGGGTGTTCTTTCCGAAAAACTACAAAACCGGACCCATGAAATTCGTTTTTACTTCCTGCATCAGCTGACCGTTCGCCCGTACTTCAATCGTCAGCGGTGTTTTATTTTCCTGAATGCCTTTTGCGGGCGTTAGCAAAAAGAAGGAGCTTTTGGTAAATGTACCCGGTTGTGCCGTTTGTAGCGGCTGACCTACGTACTGTAACGAGAAGCCCGGATTTTTGACTTTAAATTCCAACGCAACCGGCTTGAACGTTTTGTTGAGTACTTCCACCGTATACAGATTGGAAATCTGACCGTCGGCCTGCTGCTGAAAGGTAAGTCCTGAAGCACGCAGTACCGTCGTTTCGATGGCTTTACGGGTCAGGAGCAGATAGCCCAGGCCGCCCAGTAAAAGAATCAAAACCAGCGAATAGGCTTTGAGCCGGCCCGTAAACTGGAATTTCTTTCCCTGCTCGATGCCTTCCTGCGAAGCGTATCGAATGAGTCCGTGAGGCTTGTTGATTTTATCCATCACGCCGTCGCAGGCATCAATACAGGCGGTACAGTTGATGCACTCCAGTTGCGTACCCTTGCGAATGTCGATGCCCGTTGGACAAACCTGTACGCAGAGGGAGCAATCCACGCAATCGCCTTTGACTTCGGTAGACTGCTTCCGCAGTTTTCCGCGGGGTTCGCCCCGTACGTAATCATAGGCAACGACGATGGATTTTTTATCGAGTAAAACGCCCTGTAAACGTCCGTAGGGACAGATGACCACGCAGACAATTTCCCGTAGCCGGGCAAACACGAAATAGAAAATCAGCGTAAAGATCAGCAGAGCCGCCAATCCCCCTAAATGGTTGGCGGGGTTATCGGTCTGAATCTGGATCAATTCGTCTTTGCCAATAATGTACGCCAGAAAGGTATTCGAAATGGCAAAAGCGATGAGGAAAAACAGGCCGTGTTTCAGTACGCGTTTTCGGATTTTTTCGGCGGTCCAGGGAGCGGCCGTTAAGCGTTGCTGAGCTTTAAAGTCGCCTTCAATCCACTGTTCGATTCGCCGGAAAACCATTTCCATAAAGATCGTTTGCGGACAGGCCCAGCCGCACCAGAGCCGTCCGAAGGCTACCGTAAATACGATGATGAAAACGATGAAGGCCAGTAGGCCCAGGGCTACCAGGTGAAAATCCTGCGGCCAGAAAGGTACGCCAAAGAAGATAAATTGACGTTCGAGTACGTTGAACAGGAACAGCGGATGCCCCTCAATTTCCAGCCAGGGAAGGCCAAAAAGAATCAGCAGCAGGATGCCCGCTACGACTTCCCGCCACCGCAACAGGCGGCCGCCTTCGGGCCAGCGGGGATACTTTCGCTGACCCGAGACCGCCCCGTGGGCAAGGAATTCCCTATCTTCTTCTATTGTAAACATAAACGTTAGCGTTTGGCAACATCAGGAGCCGTCTTTACTTCCTCTCCCTGCGGCTCTTTAGCTCCAGCCGGTTTAGTACCCTGTAAGGAAAAAATATAGCTGGATACCTGCTGAATCTGAATGGGGTTCAACTGTTTTTTCCAGGAAAGCATACCCTTGTCGGGAACACCTTCGGCAATGGTTTTGAATACGGCGTTGATCGTACCGCCGTGCAACCAGTAGTTATCCGTCAGGTTCGGACCTACCTTTCCTTCTCCCGCCGCTCCGTGACAGGCCGTACAATTCTGATCGAAGATTTTCTTACCCGCTTCGAGTGCTTTTTCATCGCGTAGGATCGTCACGTTGGACTCGTTGACCGAATTGGCAAATTTTTTCAGGTATTCTTCGTGGGCTTTCTCGGCGACGGCCATCTCGGTGGTATACTCCTGATTCATCACATCACCGGGGCCAAGCACGTGGTAGTAGACCATGTAACCAATGGCACAAACGATGGTACCGTAGAACAAAGCCATAAACCAACCCGGCGTTGGGTTATCCAATTCATGAATGCCGTCGGGAGCGTGTTCGAGCATCAACTGGTCATTCATGGTTGTAGGACGAAGGCCCATGATCCGGTGCCAGAGACTGCTGTATTGATATTGCTCGTCGACTTCTTTTTTAGACGGATCAGGGAAAGCCTGTTTGACCGTCAAATACAAATGAAGCGTCGTGACCATCAGAGCCAACGCTCCTAAGATCAGGCAGCAGAGAACCACAATCAGGAAAAGATCCTCGCCGGTTTTTATCTCAAAGTTCATGAAAGTAGGGATTAAAAGGCAGTTTACAGTTTACCGTTTTCAGGGGTGACTTTGTCCAAACGGGTACTATGAAACCAGCCCTGGGTTTACGAAACTGAAAACAGTAAACCGACAACTGTAAACTGAGAAGCTTATTTCTCCAAAGGCATTTTGCTCATTTCCTGAAGGTGATTTTTATCCGTCAGTAACGCGAACAAACTCACCGTAACAAAGAAGGCAACGAAAATCAGAAGCGAGGAAATCATGTAGAAATCGGCTCCCTGAAGTTGAGTAACAAGGTTGCGAAACATGGTTAGTTTGATTGTTAGTTTTTAGTTAGTGGTTGTTCGTTGTTGGTAGGGATGGCGGTCCCTGGTAACGGTTTGTTGATGAAGTGTTGAACTATGAACCAGCAACAAACAACCTCCAACCAATGTCTATTTAGCCGCCTGAGCGTTTTTGATGTCCGTACCGAGTCGTTGCAGGTACGCGATCAGGGCGATAATTTCTTTGTCGGACTGAATCTTGATTCCCTCGGCTTTCAGGCGGGTAGTAATGGCCTCGGCCTGTTGCTGGGCATTCGCCTGAGCATCGCTGATGGCGTAATCGTCGTAGGGAACGCCCAGGGATTGCATCGTTTTCAGCTTCGCTTCCAACTGACTGTTATCCAGCTTCTGCGTGAGTAACCAGGGATACGGGGGCATGATAGAACCGGGTGACATCGTCGTCGGGTCATTCATGTGGTGGTAGTGCCAGGAGTCGGGGTACTTGAATCCTTCGCGGTGTAAATCCGGACCCGTACGCTTCGATCCCCATAAGAACGGGTGGTCATATACGAACTCACCGGCTTTCGAATATTCACCGTATCGCTCCGTTTCCGAGCGGAAGGGCCGTACCATCTGACTGTGACAGTTATTACAGCCTTCACGGATGTATAAATCCCGGCCCTGCAATTCCAGCGGCGTATAAGGTTGTACCGCGGCAATGGTTTCTACGTTCGATTCAACCGTAAACGTTGGAATGATTTCCAGCACGGTACCAATCAGAATCACGATCAGTGAGCCAGCCAGCAATTGCATGGGGCGACGTTCGAGAACACGGTGCCAGTAGGTATCACCACCCGTGGCTACGTATTCAGGCGTAAGAGCCGGAGCTTCGGCTGCTTCGTTGGCCTGGAAGCTACCCTTCGCCATCGTTTTGAAGAGGTTAAACGCCATCAGGATGGCACCGCCCAGGTAAATCACACCACCCGCGGCCCGCATCATGTGCATAGGCAACAGTTGAAGCGTAGTTTCGAGGAAAGCGGGATATTTCAGCGTGCCTTCGGGCGTAAATTCCTTCCACATCATACCCTGCGTAAAGCCGGAGATATACATCGGTACGGCGTAGAACAGGATGCCAAGCGTACCCAGCCAGAAGTGAATATTCACCATTCGTTTCGAGTACAATTCCGTTTTCCAAAGTTTAGGAACAATGTAGTACAGAATGGCAAAGGTTAGGAAGCCGTTCCAGCCCAGAGCTCCCACGTGTACGTGAGCAACGATCCAGTCGGTGAAGTGACCAATCGCGTTTACGTTTTTGAGCGAAAGCAGTGGACCTTCGAAGGTGGCCATCCCGTAGGCCGTAATGCCGACCACCATGAATTTCAGACGGGCATCTTCCCGAACCTGATCCCAGGCTCCACGTAGAGTAAGCAGACCGTTGATCATCCCACCCCAGGACGGAGCAATTAGCATAATGGAGAACGCCGTACCCAGCGACTGAGCCCAGTCGGGCAAACTCGTATATAGCAAGTGGTGCGGACCAGCCCAGATATAGATGAAAATCAGCGACCAGAAGTGAAGAATAGAAAGCTTATAACTGTAAACCGGACGATTCGCCATCTTCGGCAGAAAGTAGTACATCATGCCCAGATACGGCGTCGTTAGGAAGAATGCTACGGCGTTGTGTCCGTACCACCATTGTACCAGTGCATCCTGAACCCCCGCGTACATGGAGTAGCTTTTGAGGAAGCTAACGGGCATTTCAAACGAGTTGATAATGTGCAGAACGGCTACCGTAACGAACGTGGCGATATAGAACCAGATCCCCACGTAGAGGTGACGTTCGCGGCGTTTGATGATCGTACCAAACATGTTGATACCGAATACCACCCAAATGACGGTAATGGCAATATCGATAGGCCATTCCAGCTCGGCGTATTCCTTGGAAGTCGTGAAGCCCAGCGGCAACGTCAGTACGGCCGAAACGATGATGAGTTGCCAGCCCCAGAAGTGAATCCAGCTCAGCGTATCGGAAAACATACGAGCCTTGAGCAGCCGCTGAAGCGAGTAGTAAACGCCCATAAAAATGGCATTACCCACAAAAGCAAAGATGACGGCATTCGTGTGCAGGGGCCGGATGCGGCCGAAAGTGGTGTACTGATTGTCCAGGTTCATGCCGGGATGAAACAGCTGCGTGGCGGCAATTACGCCCACCAGCATACCGATCAATCCCCACACAATAGTCGCAATCGAAAAGGCCTTAACCACCCGGTTGTCGTACGCAAAGCGTTCGAGCGTCGTCGGAGGGGCAGGGGAAGCAGCGTGGGAAATCATGGGTGATAAGGGATGTTAGGGGAATTCATTTCTCGTCGTCGAGCAGCACTCGCATGCCCGGCGTATACATGTCATCATTTTGTCCGGACTTCATCGCCCAGAAGAAGGCTCCTAGAAAACCCAGAGCTAACAAGAGGCTAATGCCGATGAGAATGAAAATGATATTCATAAACCTTTGATTTTCAGTTCCAAAGGTCTAAATAATGGGAAGGGATAGAAATGACAAAAATCACCCTTTGGGGTGATTTTCGAAGGAGGAAGGGAAATCGCCGGGATTAGCGTTCCATGTACGAGTCGTTGTTGAGGTACTCCAATTTGGAGTTCCAGACCAGAGCAATCTGCGTCGCCCGCTCGCGGGCCTGCTCGGCCATGGGGCCTTCAAAATTTTCCGAAAGTGTTTGCGTAAACAGTTGTAACCAGCGTTCGAAGTGCTCAATCGTTAGCGTATGTTTCTGATTGACAATCAAGTGCGGACGGAACGGATGGCCGTGGTAGGTGTTATTGCCCAGCAGCAAATTTTCCCAGAACGCGTACATCTTCGGCATATGCTTCGACCAGTCGACCTGGGCAACTTCTGTGAAAATAGGGGCTAACAGAGAGTCCTGCTGTACTTTCTCGTAGAATGAATCCACCAAATGCCGAACGGCTTCGGGGCTATCAAGGAATATCTTTTTTGTGGGGGAGTCCATCGAAGGGTGCTTAAAAGAGGTGAGCATCAAATCAACACTGTTAAATCAACTTAGCCATGAAAAACGTTCGTTTCCCAGTATTTTTTGCAACACTGTACGTACTAGTTTATACCGTCGGGGCTAACATGGGCTGGCTTTCCACGCCCGTAGTAGCCACGCTTTGGTTACTCTCTCCCGTGGTCGTGGGCTGGATGGCCTATCGTATTTTAAAATACGGCGTTCCGAGCGGTCATACCTTTGATGAGCAATTTTACGAAGATTATAAACCGAACTAATTAGCTGATAACCAAAGCTGATCAAGTTTTATGAATGGCACGATTATTGATCTACTCTTTACTGCTGGCAAGCTTGAAAAGAGCAATGAAAGGTCATTTGCGTAGGCAATACTACTAGCGTAAAGCTTTGCCTATTATAAGGCCATTTTTGTTCGCAAATTTCTATCTTGGCAGGATCTAACTTATGATTAGACTACCCTCTATTTAACCGATCCCGACGAGTAAGCTATGGACATTTTTGAAGCCGCCCGGCAAAACAACCTCGAAGCCCTGGAGCAAGAACTGGAAACGCTGCATCCTGACGTGGTAGACGCCCGCGGCAGTACCCCACTGATTATTGCGGGATATTACAACCATCCGGAATCGGTCCGGCTCTTACTCGAAGCTCAGGCGAATCCGGACGCTCAGGATGCCATGGGCAATACGCCGTTGATGGGAGCTTGTTTTAAAGGGTACACCGAAATAGCCCAATTGTTGCTTGAATTTGGAGCGGCAGTAGATACTACCAATGGGAACGGAGCTACAGCTCTGACATTTGCGGCAACATTCAATCATAAACCATTAGTCGAATTACTGTTACAACACGGGGCTGATCCCTTACTGAAAGATCGTTTCGGGAAAAATCCCATTGATTACGCGATGGTCCAGGAAAATGCTGAAAGCTACGAAATCCTGGTGGCTGCCTTACACGCCCAAAAATCCTCTAATTCATAACTAAATAGCAGTTACCTATGAGCAATGAAAACGGTACGAATCAGAATGGCCAGAGTCATGGCACTGATTCTGACAAAACGCTAACGACTCGTCAGGGTCACCCCGTCACCAACAATCAGAGTATTCGTACGGTAGGTAATCGTGGTCCAGCCACGATGGAAAACTACCACTTCCTGGAAAAAATTTCCCACTTCGATCGCGAACGCATTCCCGAACGCGTGGTGCACGCTCGCGGAGCCGGAGCCCATGGCGTATTCGAGGCGTACGGTACGGTAGGCGACGAGCCCATTTCCAAATACACACGGGCGAAGCTATTTCAGCAAAAGGGAAAACAGACTCCCGTATTCGTCCGATTCTCTTCGGTCATTCACGGGGGGCATTCGCCCGAAACGCTGCGGGATCCCCGGGGTTTTGCCGTTAAGTTTTATACCGAAGACGGGAATTGGGATCTGGTCGGCAATAACCTGAAAGTGTTCTTTATTCGGGACGCCATGAAATTTCCCGACCTGGTACACGCCTTCAAACCCGATCCCGTAACCAACCGTCAGGACGGCGAACGCATTTTTGATTTCATCAGCGGTACGCCCGAGGCGATGCACATGATTACGTTTTTGTTCTCGCCCTACGGCATTCCGGCCAATTACCGGCAAATGCAGGGTTCGGGCGTGAATACCTATAAGTGGGTGAACGCCGACGGTGAGGCCGTACTCGTCAAATACCACTGGGAACCCCTGCAGGGAATTAAAAACCTGACGCAAACGCAAGCGGAGGAAGTTCAGGGCAAAAATTTCAATCACGCAACCCAGGATTTGTTCGATGCCATCGAAGAGGGCCATTACCCCGAATGGGAATTACTCGTGCAAATCATGAGTGACGATGATCACCCGGAACTTGACTTCGACCCGCTGGATGATACTAAAATCTGGCCGCAGGATCAGTTCCCCTGGTTGCCCGTTGGTAAAATGACGCTGAACCGTAACCCGGAAAATTATTTTGCCGAAGTAGAACAGTCGGCTTTCGGTACGGGAGTACTGGTAGACGGTCTAGACTTTTCCGACGATAAAATGTTACAGGGTCGTACCTTCTCGTACTCAGATACGCAGCGGTACCGCATTGGTAGCAACTACCTGCAACTGCCCATCAATGCTCCGAAGACGCACGTGGCAACCAATCAGCGGGATGGACAAATGGCTTATCACGTGGACGTACCCGAAGGTGGCAATCCGCACGTAAACTATGAACCTTCGGTTATGAATGGTCTACAGGAAGCCCCTAAAGCCGGCAAGGATTACGAACCTTATTATGCCGCGAAACTGGTGCGTCAGAAAATTGACCGTCAGAACAACTTTGCTCAGGCGGGTGAACGCTACCGGACGTTTGAGGATTGGGAACGCGACGATCTGATTACCAATCTGGTCAATACGCTGGCTCCGGCTAAAAAGGAAATCCAAGACCGGATGATTGATCTGTTCACCCAGTGCGATCCGGAATACGGTCAACGCGTAGCCGATGGCCTCAAAGCCGCCGCTAGCATGAACATTCAGAAAGGTCCGATTGGCAGTACGTCTTCCAAAGATGCCGTAAAACAGGCCGAAGAAGAAAGCCACGAGTCGAAACCGTACTAAGCGGATGTAGTCTCACGGTCAGTTGAATAAAAATCGAGTCTATGACTTTTGCAAGAAGAGTCATAGACTCGATTTGTTTGATGGGTTGAAGGTTTGTTGCTGGGCTACCTGTGGTTTGACGAGTTATGCTTGTTGGGGCGGTTTATACGAAAGAGCCGTAGAATCGATCCATTGCCTAACCTAGGGTTTCAACCTTAGGCCACCTCACATATAATTTAAATCGTTATTCTTCTTGAGCTTCACAATACCTAAGCTGTTAAACAGCAGAATGAACGGATACGTAGGATCGAATTCAAACCAGCGTACGCCGAAATTCGCCCGGCCGCCCAGCTTGTGGTGATTGTTGTGGTACGATTCGCCCATCATCAGAAAATCGAAGGGCAGCAGGTTTTTCGCCGTATCATTCACTTTGAAATTCGTATACCCGTACTTGTGAGCAAACCAATTGATGACCACTCCGTGTACCGGACCCATCAAATAATGAATCGGTAAGAGCAAATACATCCAGGGACTGGTGGCATAATGGATGTAAAATAGCGTATACGCCGTTCCCCAGCCGATACGCGAAAGCCAGTTATCGCCAATTTTCTCCATAAATCCCCAGTACGGAACGTTCTTGAAGTACTTCGGGTCTACATTTTCCTTGTGCTTGAGAATGCGGTTGTAGATGTTCTTGGTCTTCCACATCATATCAAAAGCATTGTCCGAAAAGCTGGGGGAGTGCGGATCATTTTCGGTATCAGCAAAGGCGTGGTGTAGTCGGTGCATGACCCCGTACGCGTACGGACTCAGGAAACTCGAACCCTGGGTAACCCAGGTGAAAAAGTAAAAAAATCGCTCCCAACCCTTCGACATCGTAAACATCTGGTGAGCCGCGTAACGATGCAGAAAAAACGTTTGTGAAAACAGGGAAAGATACCAGTGAGCCAGAAAAAAAATCAGAATGTACATGGAAAGGTGTTGTAGTGTGAAAAATTTAATGGGGTAGGTCGTGGGTTTGAGTAGGGTTTCAGTTTTGATGGAGTGTGAGCAGGTTTGAAGGAGTGTGAAGTTTGAGAGGGGTAATGTTTGAGTTAGTTTGATAGGGAAAGCTACAAGCGTTGATAAGCCGTTTTTAACCTTCAGTTTAAAGTCTCGTCGATTAAAACGTCTCCAAGGTTACAGCCCTTCAAACCTTTAATCTTTATCAAACCTGCTCAAACTCACAGTCAAACTTTGTACTACCTCAAGCCTGCTCAAACCCTCGACAACTCCCGCCGCCTCGCCCAGTGCATCCCCGTAATGGCAATGAAAAGCATGGAGGCTGAACTGACGGGCATGAGAATGGCTGCTACAATTGGAGCCAGATTCCCCGTAAGGCCGTAGCTTAAGCCGATGAAATTGTAAATGAGTGAAATCAAAAAGCTGAACTGAATGACTTTCAGGCCCGTACGACTGAATTTCAGGAAGTGTCCTACGTTTTTCAATTGAGACGCCTCCAGAATCGCATCGCTGGCCGGACTGAAATGCAGCGTATTGTCCGTCAGGGCAATCCCCACATCGGCCTGTTTTAGGGCTCCGGCATCGTTGAGTCCGTCGCCCAGCATCATTACCTTTTTACCCTGTTGCTGAAGCGTTTGGATAAACTCCAGTTTGTCTTCGGGTTTCATCCGGAAGGCCATGTGATCACGCGGAAACCAGCGACTGAGCGTACGCTTTTCCGCATCAGAATCGCCGGAGAGAACATATAGCTCGTAGGAATGAGCCAATTGCGTTAGCGTTTCATCGAGGCCTTCACGGTACTGGTGCATGAGTTGGAAAGCCCCTTTCACCTGCCCATCGATACTAAAAAAGCTGGCGGAACCTTCTCGTTCAGGAGCACCTACCCAAGCTGCTGAACCAAATTTCAGTACGTGCGTATCGACGACGGCGGAAAGCCCCATTCCGGTTACGGCTTCGAATCCGGTTACGGGTTTTCGCGTTGATTCCTGGAGGTATTCCAGCAGTTTCACGCTAATCGGGTGCGTGGAATGCTGAACCAGCGAAGCCAGAGCTACCCGTTCTTCGGCCGTAAGCGGTTCGCCCTGATACTGGATTGGACTGACTTCGGTGGTACTCAGCGTACCCGTCTTGTCAAAAACCAGCGTATCGCACTGAGCCATGTGTTCGATGACTTCGGCGTTTTTCAGATACAGCTTTTTTTGACCGAGCATCCGCATCCCGTGACCCAGAGCAAAAGGGTACGAAAGAGCCAGGGCACAGGGACAGGCAATAATCAGTACTGCCGTAAAAGCGTTGAGGATTTTGGAAGGATCGTACACGTACCAGTACAGGGCCGTCAGAGTAGCCAGCGTGAGTACGCTAATGGTGAAGTATTTACCGACCTGATCCGCGAAGGATTTCAGCCGACTTTCCTGACCTTTAGCAAAAGCCGTGTGATTCCAGAGTTGAGTTAAATAACTCTGGGAAACGTCTTTCAGTACTTCTAGCTCCAAGGAATCACCGAGTTGGCGGCCACCCGAGTAGACCAGTTCACCCACCGTTCTGGACTCGGGAGCGGCTTCTCCCGTCACAAAACTGTAATCAATCAGGCCCGTTCCCCGGTACAAAAGACTATCGGCGGGAATAAGCTCGCCGTGCCGAATCCGGATGCGATCCCCCCGACGAAGTTGCTGAACAGGAATGCTTTCCGTTTCAGCCGTCAGAAAATTCTTAATCCGCGTAACGGCCAGCGGGAAGTACGATTTATAATCCCGCTCGAAGGAAAGAAAGGCGTAGCTTTTCTGTTGAAACCATTGACCTGCCAAGAGAAAAAACGTCAGGCCCGTCAGCGAATCGAAGTAGCCATTCTGTTGCAGAAATAGCACTTCGTATACGCTCCGTCCCCAGGCGACGAGAATACCCAATAGAATTGGAAAATCCAGGTTGAGCCGCCCGGCCCGCAGACTTTTGTACACCGATTCAAAGTACCCGCCACCGGAATAAAAGACGACTGGTAACGACAGAATCAGGCTAAGCCAGCCAAAGAGCACCTTATACGAATCATCTTCCAGCCCTAGATACTCCGGAAAACTAAACAGCATGATGTTCCCCGCACAAAATCCCGCGACACCAATACGCGTGAGCAGATTACGGTACGTAGTATTCTGCTGCTCCTTCACCACATCCTGTAAGCTGATGAGTGGTTCGTAACCTACGGAGGCCAGTAGTTCGGCTAGCTCCCGCAGTGAAATCGGACTTTCGCCCGTTTTTCGGTACAGAATGCTAACCTGTTTTTTCATAAAATCGACCCGACTGGTCAGTACGGCCGGATGCAGACGTGGCAGGTGTTCGAGTAGATACAGGCAGGAAGAACAGTGAATGGCCGGTAGGTAAAACGTTACCTTCGCCTGCGTATCGTTCTGAAAATCAAGTAAGGAATCACTGATTTCGGCGTGATCCAGAAATTCGAACCGGGCTAAACTGGGCGAGGTGCCCATCCCACTTTTTCCCAGCGAATAGTATCCGCATAATTCGTGGTCGGCTAGTAGTTCGTAAACGGTCTTGCAGCCTTCACAGCAAAATGTTTTATCATCTACGTGGAGGGCGTCTTCCGCACAATCATTGCCACAATGGTAGCAATGCGTAGGGGCCGCAATGGATATGGAAGCAGTGGAGCTGTTCATGGCAAGTAAATCAGGCAAGACCTGGGAAAGCCGGATGACAACGGCGGATGTTACGCTCGTTGCAGCCCCAAAAGTCCGCTTTTCCATTTCCTTTTTCCATGATTGGAATTAAGTCCGGAAACTGATTTTTATCATTTTTCTAACTGATGTGACCTTGCAACTTTGTCAAGCCAATCGGTAGCAATACCCTATACGTTATTGGCATTTAAACAAGATCCTGATGAAATCGCAAGCTGCTCCTGAGTGCCAACGATGTACTTTTCGTGAACATTCGCTGTTCAAAAATTGTCAGCATGACGAATTGCTGGAGATGAATGAGAATAAGTGCTTTCACACCTATAAGAAAGGACAGGTCATTTTTCACGAAGGCAATCGCCCGTTCGGTCTGTTTTGTGTATTCGACGGAAAAGTAAAAATCAGCCGACTCAACTCGGATGGTAAGGAGCAGATCATTCGTCTGGCCAAGTCGGGCGATACGTTAGGCTACCGTTCATTGATCGAAAACACCAAGTACACGGCCTCAGCGGTAGCTCTGGACGATACGCAGGCCTGCTTTTTGCCCGCTACGGATTTTAATTCGCTGATCGATACGAACGTGAAAGTGGCTAATGATCTGATGAAAATGCTGGCGAAAGCCTTGGGGGAGTCGCAGGAACGGATGATCCACATGGCGATGAAGCCCGTACGCGAACGTCTGGCCGAAGCACTCTTACTACTCAAAGCGACGTATCATAAAACCGATCTGTCAGATCTGTTCAGTATTGCCATTTCCCGGGAGGATCTGGCGGCGATTGTGGGTACGGCCAAGGAAACAGTGATCCGCTTTTTGTCTGAATTTAAGGAGGAAGGCATCGTGAGTTCGCATGGTAGTACCATTACGATTTTAAAGCCCGATCGTCTGTTGAAAATCAGTCAGTTGTACGATTAGAAGTGCGAAAGCCACTAAATCACATCACTGAAACCACTGATTTTTATCATTTCAAACGAGGCTGATTTCCAGCAACTTCGCCTTACTATTGAGCTTAACTTCCCGGTTGGGAAAAGCCAGACGAAGAACCATGCTACTAGATACGGAGAAATTATTACTGGCTCGGGGTACGGAGTTGTACGCCCACAAAGGCGAATATCTGTACCGGAAAGAACAGCTTGCTGAGTTTGTTTTTTATCTCAAGGACGGATCGGTCGAAATTTTGCCCGAAAACGGGAAAGAAAACCATCGCCTCCAGAGCCGCTGCTTTTTAGGATTACACGAAGCTTTGCTGAACGTGGAGCATCAGGCTTCCGTAAAGGTGAATGACGAATCCATTTTGCTGGTGTTTGACAAACAGGAAATCGAGCACTTTATGGAGGAACATCGGATGGCCCGTCGCTACTTTATGATCAAGCTATGCGATCAGATGGACTTGCTACACAAGAGTTATGAATAAAATGCTTCACGAAAGATGGAGCGGCGTCCCCCACAATAAACATAGTTATAGTTAAATGTATCCTAAACGTTCAACCTTCATACCAAGCCTTTGATACCGCCTAAAAAACGTATCGGTTGATGAACGTGATAAACGGATACCCCCACAAAATAAAGCCCGCTTGTACCAGTGTACCAGCGGGCCCAGTAAAAGCCTAAGAAAGCAACGTATTAATCCCCACCTTACCAATCAATTTCCGGTAATCCCTTACTATGCAGGTAGGCATTGGTTTGGCTGAAATGTTTACAGCCAAACCAGCCTCCATAGTTGGCCGACATCGGCGAAGGGTGTTTCGCTTTCAGAATTAAATGTTTATCGGGCGAAATAACGGCTCCTTTTTTCTGAGCATAAGCTCCCCAAAGTAGAAATACCAGGTTTTCTTTTTCTTCGGACAAAATCCGGATGACTGAATCAGTGAAAGTTTCCCAGCCTTTGCCCTGGTGCGAACCTGCCTGTCCTTCGCGTACGGTGAGGGTCGAGTTGAGCAGTAATACGCCCTGATCGGCCCAGCGGGTGAGATCGCCGGACTTGGGTATGGGCTTTCCTAAATCGTCTTTGATTTCCTTGAAAATATTGACTAGCGAAGGCGGGGTCCGAATTCCCTCATTGACGGAAAACGCCATCCCATTCGCCTGATTAGGTCCGTGATAGGGGTCCTGACCCAGAATGACCACTTTAGTATCCTCGAACGAACAATGATTAAATGCATTAAACATCAGCTTGCCCGGTGGATAAACCCGTTGGGTGGCATACTCATTTTTGATAAAGGATACTAAGTCACCGAAATACGGTTTTTCGAATTCCGGTTGCAAATAAGGTTTCCACGATTCGGCAATCTGAACGTTCATACGGCAGTTAATTAGAGAAGTCGAAGCTAGGATATTCCACGCACGAGCAAGAATACCCCGGGATTAAAAAATATAAAAATCAATTCCAGGATTTGCCCCGTATCTTGCTAACGGTTAATTTCGATTTGATTAGCTTTTAGCAGTTTCGTCAAACAAGGACACGATTATGGTAACGGCCATCACGGAAGGCATCAAAGTTAGTGTGATTACGGAATTCATTTCCGATCATTCCAATGCTTCCCTGCAGCATTTTGTATTTACGTATCGGGTGCGTATCGAAAACCAGTCGGATCATACGATTCGGTTGCGTCGCCGCCATTGGTTCATTTATGACTCCAACGGCGTAACCCGCGAAGTAGAAGGGGAGGGCGTTATTGGCCAGCAACCTGTACTCGAACCCGGACAGGTACACGAGTACGTATCCGGTAGTAACCTGCAAACCACCATGGGTAAAATGGCAGGTAGCTACCTGATGGAACGCATGTACGATGGTCGTGAGTTTCTGGTTCAGATTCCGGAATTCTTGCTGATTGTGCCCTATAAGCTCAACTAATCTGTACGAATAGTTCGTTTTACGATTATATCCACTTTTAATTGAAGCTTTGAGCGAAGGAAAATCTGGATGCGATAAGCAAGAACCATTTTGATTGCTTCTTACCTTCGGTACCTGTTTACCGCCGGAAACGAACATGGATTACATTCTCCGTTCGTTTTCGATTTATATACTCAAGTCATTCGTTCCCGGCAAAAGCAGCCGGTCTTTGCAGAGATTGAACGCATTCGTGCGGCCATGAAAGCTCGTACGGATGAAATTGAAATTGTAGATTACGGAGCCGGCTCCCGCCGTACTAATGCTCCAAGGCGTAAAATCTCCACCATTGCCAAGAATGCTCAGAAGACGCCTAAATTCTCTCAGTTACTGTATCGCCTTATTGCTCACTTTCAGCCGAAAGTCATTTTTGATCTAGGAACATCCTTGGGCATAACGACTTTATATGAGGCTAAAGCTGCCCCAAAAAGCAAAATTTACAGTTTCGAGGGTTGCCCGGAAACTGCCCGCGTAGCGGCTGGTAATCTACAGTCTGCACCGCAGGTAACTATCATAACGGGCAATCTGGATGAAACGTTAACGGCTCAAGTCGAGCAAGTTTCCCAAATTGATTTTGCTTTTTTCGACGCTAATCATCGGTACGAGCCCACCGTTCGATACTTTGAAACCTGCCTGCGTAAGGCTCATGCCGATAGCGTTTTTGTCTTCGACGATATTCACTGGTCCAAGGAAATGGAAAAAGCCTGGACCGAAATCCAGGCTCATCCAAGTGTCACCGTTACGATCGACTTATTTTTTGTGGGCTTGGTGTTCTTTCGAAAAAAGCAGCCAACCCAGCATTTTGTCCTTCGTTTCTAAGGGGTGACAAGGATTCATTAGTTGTTCGTACGGGGAAATCCGAACGTCACCCCTACGTTAACTGCCCACAGTTTGCTGGCGTTTTCCCAACGAATGTTGTTTACGTTACCTGCATTCGTACTGCCATCTTTGTTGCCAAAAATGAAGTTGTAGCTACCTTCAGCAAACAGACCTACGCCACCCAGAGCAAAAGCCAAACCCACTTTAGGAGCGGCTCCAAATCGCGTATCCGTAGATTTGTAAATTTCAGCACCTGCCAGATTTACTTTCGTCGTACGCAGATACACCCCGGCCTCAGCTCCAATGTAAGGACGAACAACGCCACTCGCCAGAAAGATGTCTAAGGTACCCGTCAATGGAACCAACGAGCCTTTGTTTTCCAAGTTATCTCCGGCAGACCGATTATAGTCATAAGCGATAGCGATGTATTTAGCGGCTGCACCTACTGCAACGTTAGGGCCTAAGAATACTTTCAAGCCAGCACCCACACCTGGTTTAACTTGAGCATTGTCTAAATTGGGGGCTGCGGCCGTACCGTGTAACGTGAAACCTACTTGAGCGAATGAATTAAAGCTGAAGGAAGCCAGTACGGCTACCAGAGCCAAACTTGCATATAAACGAATTGCTTTCATGGAGATAATGTTGTTTAGGTAATTAATCCGGCTAGTACTACTAAAAAAAAGTGCCAAGCCCTCTAGTAGGCTTAGTAGCTTTTGACAAGTCGGGTAGGAAAATCTACACTTTGGGGTATTAGTAACAAATGAAGCATTTGTGGGGCAATGAGTAACCTCAAAATTCTGACGATAGAGTATAAAAAAAGTGGTCGGCGAAAATTCACCGACCACTCCGCTCACCTGTCAAACCAATCACTCGATTTAAAAAGGAAGCCCTATTTATCTTACCCACCACACACCCAGAGCTTCCGATACTTTACCAGCGATTCGGGTATCCCTGTCCATCGCGTCTTTCCCAAGTAATAGCCCGGTCAATCCGATCTTGTAAGTCACTCATGAGGGCTCGTTCGCGGGGGGAAGTATAACCATTCGAGCGAGCTGCGTAAATGGCCCGATCGGTTTGCGATTGTAAACGTTTTAGATCACGTACTTCCCGACGGGTCAACTGACCTGATCGGATACCCTGTTCGATTCTTCTATTCTGTTGTTGTTGCCGAAATTCAGGATTAAAGCGGCCTCGGTTGTTATAGCGGCGATCCTCGTACCGATCACGATCCCGACGATCATACCGGTCATCGTAACGTCCGTAGGGCTGGGCCTGCGTGCAGGCAGCAGTACCAATCATCAGCGTAGCGGCGACAAAAAGGGCTTTGGAGAAAAAGGATGTTTTCATGGCGTTTTTTCGTTTTTGTTCAAATTCAAGACTAAGAACAAATACCTCAACGCACGTTTAAAGCCTTAACTTTCTTTAACAGGGGAGTGTACAGTTTTCGGTTTGCTATTTACAGTTTTTAAAAACCTTTAAGCTTGTATAGTATTGAAAATCAATGTTTTAATATTTTGTAAATAATATTCATTGACTAATTAAGCGAGAAGCAAGCAATTTTTAAACATGAAAAAAGCCTCTGCAACGATTCGTCACAGAGGCTTTTTTATTTCAAGTTGTCAAGTTAAAACTGAAAACAGTACACTAGAAACGGACAACTAAACTTATCCTTTCGCCACTTCCACATTCACCCGCTTGCCTTTGATGGTGTTGCCATCCAGAGCACTCAGGATCGTTTGTTGGTGTTCTTTAGGAACGTCCACGAAAGAGTAGCTATCGAACAAGTCGATCTGGCCAATGACTTTACCGGGCAGACCGGTTTCGCCCGTAATGGCTCCTACAATGTGGCTAGGCGTAATTTTGAAATTCTTACCAATGTTAATGAACAGACGAACCATTCCGGCATCAGCACCACGGCGGAAGGGTTTGCCTTCACGATCCACGCGGTCACGGGTATTTCCGTTACGTTCGCCGAAGCTTCCTTTGCGATCACCGAAACGCTCGTTACCACGACGATCACCGAAGCGACCATTACGGTCTCCACCGCGGGCATCACGACCTTCGAATTTGTTACGGGGTTGTTCTTCCAGGTTATCCTCGGTCGTTTTCACACCACCCAGGTTTAGCTGAGCTAAGGCAGAAACGATGGCAGTAGGCTCATATCCAGCTTCTTCCAGCGTGCTCAGTACATCGGCGTAAAATTCAGACGTACCTTCTTCGATGGTTTGCTGTACGCGTTCGATGAAGCGAGTTTTCTTAATCGCGAATACATCTTCAAACGTGGGAAGCTTACCCCGCGTAATTTCTACTTTCGTATAGTTCTGGATATCACGAATACGGTATTTTTCCGCTCCAGCAGCCAGTGTAAAGGCTTTACCTGACTTGCCAGCCCGACCCGTACGACCAATCCGGTGTACGTAGTATTCCGAATCCATCGGTACGTCGTAGTTGAAAACAGCTTCTACGTCGTCTACGTCGATACCACGGGCAGCTACGTCCGTAGCAACCAGAATTTGCGTAGTACCGCCGCGGAATTTGCTCATTACCTGCGTACGAGCAGCCTGACGCATATCGCCGTGCAGACCTTCCGCTGCGTAACCACGCATCTGGAATTGCTCAACGATTTCATCGACCCGAGCTTTCTGATTACTAAACACCAGCATCAATTTGATTTGGTGGAAGTCGATCAGGCGGCACATGGCTTCAAACTTCGCATCGGGACGCACGGCGTACCAGCTTTGTTCGATATTGGCGTTCGTAACTTCGTTTTTCGTAACTTTTACCAACTGTGGGTTTTTCTGATACCGTTTGGTCAGATCCATAATTGGTTTCGGCATCGTAGCCGAGAAGAAGACGGTTTGACGATCTTCGGGGCAATCGGCCAGTACACTTTCAATGTCTTCCCGGAAGCCCATATCCAGCATTTCATCGGCTTCATCCAGTACCATGTATTTCACCTGATCCAGACGCAGGGAACCACGTTCGATGTGGTCCATTACCCGACCCGGCGTACCTACAACGATCTGGCAGCCTTTGCGTAAATCACGGTTCTGACGCTCGTAGCTGTCACCACCGTAAATCGCAGTAATCCAAACGCCTCTTTTGAATTTTGCCAGCCGGCGAAGTTCTTCTGAAACCTGTACGGCCAACTCACGCGTTGGGCACAGAATCAACGATTGAACGACTTTCTCGTTCGGATCAATACTATCAATAAGGGGGATGCCAAAAGCCGCAGTTTTACCGGTACCGGTTTGAGCTTGACCAATCACGTCACGACCTGCCAACAGGTGAGGAATAGATTCGGCTTGAATAGGCGAGGGTGCCACGAAACCCATTTCCGTGACGGCTTGCATCACCTCGTCAGAAAGACCGAGGTCAGCAAATAAAATTTGATTCTCCATGAATTAATGATACCACAAGAGTTCCTTGTGCTTCGGTCATCCACAGGCAGGGCCTGTTTCCGAAGACCTCACAAACAGAAGTTTGCGGTACAGTCGGTTTTAAATGATGTAAAATAAACCACAACGATGCCTACACATCCGTCGGGCTTCTGATGACCAAAGTGTGAGCTACAAAGGAGGGTTCGGCACGCGAACCAAATCAGAGCAAGGCAGACGGGAGGCCTTTTCAGCAAGCAGATGTTTCCCTGCCGCTAGAAATACAATGCAAAATACGATGAAAGAGTTCAGGTCTGCAAGTAAATTGTACTATGTAGGGGAAATATTCAGCATAATCAAAGAAATATACTATTCACTTTACTTTTTCCATGATTTAGATCAAAATCTAGGCTTCCTCCCAAAGGATTCTAAAGCCCTTGCAACACTTAGCAATGAAATACTAGCGGGAACGTGTGGGTAATTAGCTGATTCGGCTACAAATTTGTGGCAAAATCGCGTGCATGAAAAAAGCCTTATTTATTGATCGGGACGGGACGTTGATCGTAGAACCCCAAACCGATTTTCAGATTGATTCCCTCGAAAAACTGGAATTTCTGCCCAAAGCCATCTCCGCATTACGTAAAATAGCCGAAGAAACCGATTACGAACTGGTGATGGTAACCAATCAGGACGGTTTAGGTACGGATTCCTTTCCCGAAGATACGTTCTGGCCTACCCAGAATAAAATGCTGCAAACGCTCGAGAACGAAGGTATCGTCTTTTCCGCCGTTCACATTGACCGTTCGTTTCCGGAACAAAACCTGCCAACGCGTAAGCCGGGTACCGCACTGCTTACGCAATACCTGGACGGGAGTTACGATCTGGCCAACAGTTTTGTGATTGGCGACCGGCTCACGGACGTACGGCTGGCGAAAAATCTGAACGCGAAAGCCATCTTGGTGGAACCCGGTAACAAAGAATCGGAACGCGGCCTGCTTACGCCGGAACTGGAGCCCTACGTAGCTCTGCTTACGCCCGACTGGGATGAAATTTACCGCAAAGTACGGCTGGCTGACCGCATTGGACAGGTACAGCGGGATACGAAGGAAACCCAGATTTTTGTTGAACTCAATCTGGATGGTACGGGTAAGGCCAACATTCAGACGGGCCTGGGTTTTTTTGATCACATGCTCGATCAGCTGGCCAAACACGGTGGGCTGGATCTGACCATCAAAGTCAACGGTGATCTGCACATTGACGAACACCATACCATCGAAGATACGGCTCTGGCCCTGGGCGAAGCGTTCCGCAAAGCCTTGGGTGATAAACGGGGCATTGCCCGTTATGGTTTCCTATTACCGATGGACGAAGCCCTGGCTCAGGTAGCGATCGATTTTTCGGGTCGGCCCTGGCTGGTATGGGATGCTAGCTTCAAACGGGAGAAAATTGGCGATATGCCTACGGAACTCTTCCATCACTTTTTCAAATCTTTTACCGATACTTCACTTACTAATCTGAATATCAAGGTAGAAGGTGAGAACGAACATCATAAAATCGAAGCGATTTTCAAGGCTTGGGCCAAAGCCATTAAGATGGCCGTACGGCGGGAAATCCGGGAGCTGAATAATCTGCCCAGTACAAAAGGCGTCCTGTAAACTTTAGAGTTTAAGCTTTGTGGCTTACTTTTGTGATCATTGCTTTCGAAACACTAGATAACACATACGCATATGTTACTGAATATTCCTCTGCCCACTTTTGTACCCATCGCGTTTTTTGTATTGCTGATGGCCACGTCTTTCTACATTGGAGCATACCTGGAGAAGCGGGAACCTCGCAAATAGGAATACCAAATTTTAGGAAAAGAGCGGCCCGTAAAGCCGCTCTTTTCCGTATAATCCTAACTTGCTACTCAACATACGATGTATACGTTATACGCCATTCCCAATTGTGATACCGTGAAAAAGGCCCGCGTATGGCTGGCCGATCATGCCATTGCGTATCAGTTCCACGATTACAAGAAACAGGGCATTACGCGGGAAACGATTGAACGCTGGCTCACGCAAAAGTCCTGGGAAGAACTGGTCAATAAAGCTGGAACCACGTGGAAACAACTCGCCGAAAAGCCAGCCGATGAGGAATCGGCGATTGCTCTGATGCTGGAAAAACCATCCGTAATTCGTCGCCCCTTGATTGAAGCCGAAGGAAAAATCGTTGCTTTAGGTTTTAAGCCGGACGTTTACGAAACGACCTTCCCGTAAGGTTACCATTCCATCCGGGGCAGCGGAGAGACGGTCTGCGGGCAGAACTCGCCCCGTAATGCCTTGTAGTGCCCCGCCATACCGATCATGGCCGCATTATCGGTGCAGTACTCAAAGTTAGGAATGTACACGTTCCAGCCGAGTTTCTCTCCCGTTTGCTGTAATTCCTTGCGTAAACCCGAGTTCGCCGAAACGCCTCCGGCAATGGCAATTTCCTTGATGCCGGTTTCGCGGGCGGCCCGTTTCAATTTAGTCAGCAAAATTCGGATGAGCGTAGCTTGTACGGAGGCACAAATGTCGGCTAGGTTTTCTTCGATGAAGTTCGGGTTTTGTGCCGTTTCCTTCCTGAGAAAATACAGGATGGCCGTTTTAATACCCGAGAAGGAATAATTTAGGCCAGGCGTATCTACGTCGGGTAAAGCAAAGCGGTCAGGATTACCCGTTTGAGCGTATTTGTCAATCAAAGGGCCGCCGGGGTAGGGCAGATTCAGCAGTTTGGCCGTTTTGTCGAAGGCTTCGCCGACGGCATCATCCTGAGTTTCGCCGATGACTTCCATGTCCAGGTAGTCCCGAACCAGTACAATCTGCGTATGTCCACCCGATACGGTTAGACACAAAAAGGGAAATGAAGGATGCGGGTCCTGCAGGAAATGAGCCAGTACGTGGGCCTGCATGTGATGCACGTCGACCAGCGGAATGTTCAGACCCAGAGCCAGGGATTTGGCAAAGGAGGTACCTACTAATAGTGCTCCCAGTAGTCCCGGACCACGGGTAAACGCAATGACGTTCAGGTCATTTTTTGTAACTTCGGCCCGCGTTAGGGCTTCGGCGACGACTGAGACAATATGTTGCTGGTGAGCCCGTGAAGCCAACTCCGGTACTACACCGCCGTATTGCTGATGAATTAATTGCGTAGCAACGACGTTCGAACGAATCTGACCATCAATCAGTACGGCAGCTGAACTTTCATCGCAGGAAGATTCAATGGCGAGTAAGACCATAGCTAGCGAAACAACCCAAATGAGCGGGCTGGTTTGTAATTTTAAATGAGTATTTAGTCAACAAAAGTACAGGAGAAACGTTCAAATGACAGGTTTTGTCACGTGATCCCTGAATAACCATAGTTTTTTGTACCGTTTTCTCATGATGCGATCGCTCCTCCGTTTCACCCTTCGAACCCTGCTAACCCTGGCGTTGGTAGCTTTCATCGGGTTAGCGATAGCGGTTCGGTTTTCCTGGGTGACGTTTACGCAAGCCCAGCAGGAACGTCTGGAAGAAAACCTACTCCTGTTTGGCTTACCCTTAGTGGTCATTGGGGTACTCGTACTGATTTTCTTTCCTCGAATACGCGACTGGGTTTTGTTTCATATCGCCCGGGAATCCCCGATTATCGTTCGTAACGCGACCATTTTAATCACCTTGATGTTTGGGTTTACGATTAGCCTGATGGCGTTTTTACGCATTCCGGTTGTTCAAACCAAGCTGACGCGGTACGTTACGAATTGGTTTTACGAGCAAACGCACTATCCGGTTCGGATTGGCCGCGTGAATTATCGTTTTCCCGATAATCTTATCCTCGAAAAGGTTTCTATCCCGGATACGCTTCGTAAACCCATGATTGAGGTCAAGCGTCTGGAAGTGAATCTGGCCTTATTCAAACTCATTGATTCGGCCAGTACCAACATCCACCTCGATCAGGTCAAGCTGGTGGGTCCGGATATACGACTGGTCGTACAGCCTAATGGGGATTTGAATATCGACGGGTTTATTAATGCCATCGATCGGCTTACCGCTCCTAAAACACCCCGAAAAGGCCCTCCGAAAGTGATTCCCTTCACCATTGGCGAGGGCTTGGTGGAAGCGGGAGAATTTCACTACGACGATCCTCGCAAAGAGCCTTTCAAACGAAAAGGCACTTTCGATTACAACCACTTTGTCATTCATGAGCTAAACGGTAACGTTAAAAACTTTCTGGTTTTTGCCGATACCATTGCTGCCGACATTACGCAGTTACGGGGGATTGATCGCGTCGCTCAGTTGCGGATTCATAAGTTCGATACGAAGTTCTTTTTCTCCGCTCAACAGATGCGGTTTGAAAATCTGCTCGTACACGTCAATCGTTCGACGTTGCGTAAACATATCGAATTCCGGTACAATCGAAGCCGGGATTTAGGCGACTTTAATGAGAAGGTACGCATCATTGCCGATCTCAATCAAAGCGTCGTTTATGCCAATGACCTGGCCCGCTTTGCCTCCTCCTTGTACCAGTTTAACGACCGCTGGCAGGCGTCGGGACACTTCGATGGAACCGTTCGAGATTTTGTTTTCAACGCTACCGACCTGCGTTACGGCAAGCAAAGCCGGGCGGCGGGTACGTTTGCTTTTAAAGGCTTACCCGACTTTGAGACGTCGGATATGGATTTTCGCCTGAGTCAGTTTGTAACGAACGCTCAGGATTTGGCCCAGTATACGGGAAAAACCGCCGAAGAAACCATTAGAGAGTTTGGTACGCTGGATTATCAGGGGCTTTTTGCGGGTCGCTATAATGATTTTCGGGCGAAGGGAACGCTAAAAACCGGACTCGGTACGATCGTACCTGATCTGAGTATGAAGATTGCCGACGTGATCGAAAATTCAACGTACAAAGGAAATATCGAACTCGCTGATTTTGCCTTGGGAGATCTGATCAAAGATCCCAATCTGCTGCAATCAATTGATTTGAAGGGCCAGATTGAAGGAGCCGGGTTCGATAAAGAAACGGCCACGGTCAAGCTCAATACGGACGTGAAACAGTTCGGATTCCAGGGCTATAACTACCGAAATATCCGCGTGGACGGAGCCTTGCAACTTGGCTTGTTTGAGGGGAAAGTAGCCATGAAGGATACTAATCTGGTATTCGATCTGGAAGGGAAAGCCGACCTTCGGCAGAAACGTAATTACTTCGATATTGACGGCACCATCAGCCGGGCCATGTTGCATCCGCTGGGCGTATCCGAAGAAGACATGCGGTTGCAGTCAGAAGTACACGTTGTCTGGACCGGGCTTGAGCTGGATCAGATGTACGGCGTTGCCCGCCTGAAAAATACGTATCTGACCCGGATGCTCGAAGAAGGCGATCGTAACCTGCTCATTGATACGCTGTATCTCTTCGTACCCAAGCCCGTAAGCAGTCGGTATATCTCCCTGCAAACGGATATTCTGAATGCCACCGTTGAGGGCCCCTTTGCCTTGTCACAAGCCCTGAAAGACTTACCCAATCTAGTCGAGGAGTACAAAATTTATTTCACTGAATTGGACTCCACCCGGCAGGACTATTACCGTCGCAAGGCCAAAAAGTCGTCCATCATCGACCGCTATAGTCTGGATTACTCCGTTGACTTTAAAGACGCTCGGCCGCTGATGGCTTTTCTGTACCCCGGCGGCTATCTTTCGCCGAATACGCGGGTAGAAGGAGCCTTTACGATGGGAGCGACGTCGGTATTCTCATTCAATGCCAAAGTTGATACCTTACTCGTGGAGCGATATAAGTTCTATCATTCGGAAATAGATCTCAATACGTCCAAATACGCCACTCAGAACGACGTACTGGCTTCGGCGGTCATTACGTCCCAACAGCAGCAAATCTACTCGGCGGCCCCAACGGAAGATTTACAGGTCGAAGCTTCCTGGGAAAAGGATCATATTGCCTTCACCAGCCGCCTTCGGCAACAGCAAAGTACCAACCGGCTCAACCTGAATGGGGATATTTTTTTCCGGCCGGAAGGGACCGATCTTCACTTTCGCCGTTCCCGGGTCCGGATTCTGGATCAGGATTGGAACGTGAATACGGAGAACCGGATCCGGCTCACGGGTTCGAACATTGAGGTCAGTGATCTGACCTTCCGCAATGTGGAGCAGTCGATTGCCATCAACGGCATGGTTTCCAAGGATCCCTTGCAAATCCTGTCCCTCAAGGCTCAGGACTTTAACCTGGCTACGCTCCAACCGATTTTACAGGTAAACGTCAAAGGGACGCTCAATGGCGAACTGTCCATGCGGGATGCCTACGAAAACATTAATCTGGATGGTAACCTGAATGTGGATGAGCTCGTGTATAAAGGTTTTCTCATTGGTAACGTAACGGCTTCGTCGCAGTGGGACCGTACCAATCAGCGGGTGAACATCAACATGGGCGTTGATCGGATGAACAACCCGATTCTGAACGTAAAAGGAACGTACGCTCCCGAACAGGATGAAAATTCGCTAGACCTCGTTGCCACGTTGAACCGAACCGACTTACAGATTTTTGAACCGTTTACGGAAGACCTTTTCTCAGAAATTAAAGGGCAGGCCAGTGGTAAATTGCTGATTCGGGGTACGCCCCGCGATCCGAAACTCGGGGGGCTGGTGGACGTGAAACGCGGGCAACTTCGCTTCGATTATCTGGGCGTACGGCTGGCTTTTTCCGATACCATTCGTTTCCGGGGGGGCGAAATTCAGGCTCAGATGGGCGTAAGCGATGAAGAAGGCAATACGGGTAAGATCCGGCTGGGCATGTATTCGGGGGGTAACGGTAGTTATGCCCTGGATTTAAAAGCTAGCCTGAAAAACTTCAAGGTACTCAATACGACCAGCAAGGATAATAAACTCTTCTACGGGAAAGCCTACGTGACGGGCGATGTGAGCGTGGAAAGTGTGGGTTCACTGGATAATTTGATTGTTAAGTCTAACGCAACCACCCGACCCGGTACTGAAATTACGATTCCGATTGATAATGCTTCGGAGGTGAGCAATACGGATTACATTCAGTTTGTGAATCTGGCCATCAAGAAAAAAGTCGAAGAGGATCTGAGCCTGAAGCGTCGGATGCGTTCGGGTATTCGAATGGACTTTAATTTCAACATCACGCCCGATGCCAAATGTATTCTGCTGCTCGACCGTAGAACGGGTGACCGGCTGGAGGCGTACGGACACAGTAACCTGAATCTGGAAGTAGATACGAAAGGCGAATTCGCCATGCGGGGGACGTATGAGCTGGAAAAAGGGAAGTATTATTACAAATACGAAGCACTGGTTTCCAAGGAATTTGCCATTCAACCCAACAGTCGCATTAGCTGGTACGGCGATCCCTATGAAGCCTACGTGGACGTGAAAGCTTCGTATACGAAACTCACCTCGCTGACGCCGATTATGAATCTCACCAACGATCAAACCTCTTCGGCTCAGGCCCGGCGGGCGTATCCGGTGGAGGTGACGATTAGTTTGAAAGATCGGCTGATGAAGCCAAACGTTGGCTTTGGGTTAAAAATCAAAGAATACCCACTGGAACCGCAATTCTCCGGCTCAGTACAGGCTTTTGAAGCCCGCATCGCTAACGATGAGCAGGAGCTGAACAATCAAGTCAGTAGTATCCTGTTTTCGGGACGATTGATCCCGCAGAACTCACAGGCTTTCCGCGACATCAACGTACTGAATTTGCTGGCTGAAACGGGTACCAGCGTACTGAGTGACATCCTTTCTAAAGTAGCCAATGGCGTGGAAGTGGATATCAATACGGTGAACGTGATTGGCTCGAATCAAAATCTGGCCGATCAGCTTCGGGCTCGCGTATCGTATAATTTTGGGAATGGATTGACGATTAGTCGGGACGGGGGCTTTTCATCGGTGTACAGTACACAAAATGCGAACCTCATTGGCGACTGGGCCGCCGAATGGACCGTAACACCCGATGCCCGCTGGCGACTGAAAGCCTTTAGCCGTTTCCCGCAAAACACATTCCTGCAAAGTACCATCAACCAGAATACGCCGACGGTAGGAGGTAGTGTACTGTATACGAAAAGCTTCAACTATTTCTTCCCGAAGAAAAAAGTAACACCGTCCGCTGTGACTCCAACGGATACGACCCGACCCGATACGACTAGGCAACCCGCCCGCACGACGGAAGCCTATAAGCCCTGAAAACAAAAGCGGCCCGAATCAAAGTTCGGGCCGCTTTTGTTTGAAATCGTAAGGTACTTACAAGGCCAGGGCGGCGAGTAAGGTCTGGCATTTCATTTCGGTTTCGTGCCATTCCTGTTCCGGAATGGAGTTTTCCGTGATACCAGCTCCGGCGTACAAAACGGCCTGATCGCCTTCCATCTGCATGGTCCGTAGGTTGACGAACAAATGGGATTCGTTGTGAATATTAATCGGACCGAGGAAGCCACTGTAATAGCTTCGGTCGTAGTTTTCGTAATGTTCGATGAAGCGAAGGGCCGAGGATTTCGGCGTACCGCAAACCGCCGAAGTGGGGTGCAGCAGATCCAGCATGACCGTGCCCAGTTGCGGAAAATTAACGGCCTGCGTATCCACCTGAAAATCCGTACGCAGGTGCAGGAGATTACCGGCTTTGACCGTTTTCGGCCCACTTTCCTGGTATTCCCGCAATCGAATTTTCTTGAAACATTCGATGATATACCGGCTCACCAACGCATGCTCTTCAATCTCCTTGTCCGACCACCGGGCATGTTCTAGAGAAACGGGCTGTTGCTGAGCATCCGTTGCGGATTGCGTGCCCGCCAAAGACATCGTTCGAAAGATGCCCTGTTGATCCTGACTGACGAGTACTTCGGGCGTTGCTCCCAGCCAGACGCAACCCGATTCCGGTAGGGAAACGAGCGAAATAAAGGCATTGGGATAGGTTTCGCAAAGCCGATGAAACGCGGCGACGTGATCGAAACGAGCGGGTAATTCCACCCATTTACGCCGGGAAAGGACGACCTTCTGAAAAGCTCCGAGCTTCATTTCCGTAACGGCCTGCCGAACAGCTTGCTCGAATTTCTCCCGTTCCGAACCCGCGTTTGCGTCCAGCGGAATGGGGGTCAGATGGTATTCGGGGAAGTCATCGGAATCGTCGTCGGCATCGTCTTCAAACGCCTGAATACGCCAGAAATCCGCCGACGAAGTAATCTCTTCGGCAATCAGGGTCTCTTCGGCATCAAACGAAAAGTAAAGATCCGCCCGCAAAAAACGCGTCTGCTCGCCTTCTGGATTTAGAAAAGGACTGATGGCAAAACCAGCAGGCAATTCTTCCAGATCGGCTTTCAGTCGACGGTCTTCGCTCGATAAGTCAATAATCAGCTGTTTTTCTGAAGCTCGCGGTAATCGCCACAAGGCTGCCGGATAACCGCCACGCTCAGCCGTACGCCAAAGATTGGATAATGAGTGGGTACGAATTGAAATATTCTCAGTATGAACTGTTTCCATAACTCCATTTCACGATATAAGTATAACTATTCGCAGTGCGAAATGGTGCTGGGAACTCCTTAAAAAGTCATTAATTGATGGATGAATCTGCGTAAAGATTACGCTCAAGAAGAGTAACTTCCCGAAAGTCAGCACTTTCGGGAAGGAAATAAAATTTAGGACAGATGAACGGTCTGGCCCGTTTGCGTACTTTGAAAAGCCGCTTCAATGACTTTCAACTGCGTAACCATCTGCTCGGGTTTGACAAATAGTTCGGCATCATCCGTAATGGCGTCCGCTACGTTTTGGTAGAAAATGCCCCAGTCGCCGGGTAAGCTTTCCATTTTTCGGGAAATGCTCTGTCCGTCTACATCCGTATGCAGCAAGCCCCAGAGCGATTCGGGTTCTACGCCAAAATTAGGATGGCCGGGCATGATTTCACCCGCCTTCAACTGATCTTCCTGAATATCAATACCGGGTTTGAGAAAACTTCCCAAGTTGCCGTGTACGGTATAGCGGGGAGCGGGTTCGCGAACGAGCAGACTCGAACGTAAACGTACCCGTAACCGACCGTAGTTGAGGTGTAAATCAAACGCGTCATCAATCTGGGAGCCTTCCCGTTGCGTCCAGATGTTGGCCCATACCGATTGCGGACGACCGAACAGTACGAGAACCTGATCAAGAATATGCGAGCCCAGGTCATACAAGGTTCCACTACCAGCCGAAGCAGTTTCTTTCCAGGCTTTTGGATTCAAAACGGGTTTGTACCGGTCAAAGTGAGCTTCGTAGGTGTGTACCTCGCCTAGTTCGCCGGATTCCAGTACCTGTTGAACCGTACGGAAATCACTGTCCCAGCGACGGTTATGGTATACGCTGAGGACCCGGTTTTGCTGCTGAGCCAGCTCAATGAGTTCTTCAGCTTCTTCGACAGTAGGCGTGAAGGGCTTTTCTACGACGACGTGTTTGCCCGCCTGCAACGCTTTTCGGGTATAATCCGCGTGGGTATCGTTGGGCGTATTGATGATGATTAGATCGATTTCCGGGTTTTCCAGCAGGGCTTCAAACGTGCGTACCGTCTGCAAAAAAGGATAGGTATCCGCCGCTCGATTTTTGGAACGTTCGAAGACGTGCGTGAGTTGAAAGGCGGGATTAGCCAGAATGAATGGGGCGTGGAGGTAATGAGCAGAATCTCCGAAACCGGCAAGAGCAGTACGAATCATGGCAGTAAGTGGTCAGTTTTCGATCTACAGTGTTCAGCTAGTAAAAGCATACCCCCGGGCTTGTGGAAAAGGAGCCACTGATTTTCAAAGAATAACTGTAAACCGAAAACAATAAACTGAAAACTAATCTATTATTTTTGTACAATGAATGAGCGTTACGCGGAACATAAGCGGTATTTAAATCGGCTCAAGGCCCGTAAACCTAAAAAATTAGACGAAGCTTTTGAGCAATTGCACGAAGAAGTTTTTGAGGAGGTCGATTGTCTGGCCTGTGCCAATTGCTGCAAGACGACCAGTCCCATTTTTACGGATACGGATATTGAACGCATCGCCAAACACCTGCGGATCCGCCCATCGGATTTGATTGCCCGGTATTTACACCTGGACGAAGATCGGCATTACGTACTCAATAGTTCGCCCTGTACCTTTTTAGGCAGCGATAACTACTGTTCGATTTACGAAGTACGCCCCAAAGCCTGTCGGGAGTATCCCCATACCGACCGACGGCGAATGGTTCAGATTCTGGATCTGACGTTAGCAAATACGACGATTTGTCCGGCCGTAGCCACCATCGTTGATCGTTTACAGCACCTAGTACCGGCCTGAGGCCCTTTTACCCATCATGCAGATTCAGGAATTTCATTGCCCTTCGCTTTCGGAACTTTCAGAAACGGCCCGTCAGGTGCTGGCGTATGGGAAGGAGCATAATGTGTGGCTGTTTGAGGGCGAGATGGGAGCGGGCAAAACTACCTTTATCAAAGCGTTGTGCGGGGTACTGGGCGTAAGCCAGACCGTACAGAGTCCGACCTTCGCCTTAGTGAATGAATATGCCACCCAAGCGGGTGAAACGGTGTACCACTTTGATTTCTATCGGATTAAGTCAGAAATTGAAGCTTTGGATTTGGGCGTAGAAGAGTATTTTGATTCAGGAGCGTACTGTTTTGTAGAATGGCCCTCGTTGATTCCGAACCTGTGGCCCCCCGATGCTTTATTGGTGTCCATTATCCCTAACCCCGACGATTCCCGAACGATTCGCGTGCAGAGCTAATACGCGGACGTTCCGTTTTTAAGGTATCCTTTTTTCCCCCATGCGTAATCCTTATGTTTCGCTGCTGCGTACCGCGTGGCAGTATGCCCGGCATGAAAGAGGCCGGTATGTAGGCGTCTACACGCTGTTTATTCTTTCCAATTTAGTCAATGCCAGTTTGCCCCTGATGCTGGGCTGGCTGGTTAATCAGCTTCAAAAAGACGGTGTGCATGCCCTGCGGTATTCCCTCTGGTACATCCTGGGGTATATCGGTCTGCGACTGGTTTTCTGGGCGTTTCACGGTCCAGCCCGCGTGGTGGAACGGGAACTGGCTTTTAACCTAAGCCGTAACTTTTTGCAGGAACGGTACCACCAGGCCCTGCATTTACCCGTCAAGTGGCATAAAGATCACCACTCGGGAGCCACCATCAACCGGATTCGGAAGGCCTACGAAGCCCTGCGTCTCTTTTTCCAGAATGGCTTTACGTACCTGCACGCCCTGATGAAGTTTGCCTTGTCACTGGGAGCCATGCTATACTTTTCTCCGCTATTTGGACTAATCGGCGTGGGTATCGGTATTGTGACTCTACGGATCATTTTTATGTTCGATAAGCCTTTCGTTCGGACGCTGAATGAAGTCAACGAAGGCGAGCATGAAGTGTCCGCTACGCTCTTCGACAGCCTTTCCAACATCCTTACCGTAATTACCTTACGGCTGGAAAATAGTATGGAAACCGGACTGATGCAGAAAGTTTCGAAGCTATTTCCGGCGTTTCGTAAGAACGTAGTTATCAACGAATGGAAATGGTTTACGGCTGAAATGATGATCAGTTTGATTTACGGCGTCATTACGCTGGGTTACATTTATCAGAACAGCGATCCCTCACAGGCCTTTTACGTTGGTGGACTGGTCACGCTGCTCGGCTACGTGAACCAGTTTACGAGCGTATTTCAGGACGTCGCCTGGCAGTATACGGACATCGTCCGCTACAATACCGACCTGCAAACGGCCAACGATATTGCCGACGCCTACGAAAACAATCACCGTCCGGAAGCCATTGAAACGATGTCTCCCGACTGGCAGGCGATTGAGCTAAAAAATATTCACTTCTCCCATCAGTCCGACGAACGCGTGACGGGCCTGAAAGGCCTGAATCTGCGAATTCAGCGGGGACAACGCATTGCCCTGATCGGAGAAAGTGGTAGTGGAAAAAGTACTTTGCTCGCCCTGTTACGGGGATTGTATCAGCCCAAGCCCGGCTGTGAAATGACCATCGATGGCCAGCTGTATCCGGATTTGGGAGCCTTGTACGACTCCGTAACGCTTTTCCCACAGGAGCCGGAAATTTTCGAAAATACGATCGCCTACAACATCACCCTGGGACTGCCTTTTGAGGAAGAAAAACTTCGGGAAGTCTGCGAGATTGCTCATTTCCACGAAATCGTGAAGCAACTGCCACAGGGATTCGACTCGCAGATTCAGGAAAAAGGAGTCAACCTGTCGGGTGGACAAAAACAGCGGCTGGCTCTGGCCCGGGGGATTCTGGCTGCTCAGCACAGTCACGTAGTATTGCTCGACGAACCGACGTCCAGCGTCGATCCAAAAACGGAAGCGTTGATTTACCAACGGATGTTCGAGGCCTTCCCCGACAAGGCGATCGTCTCCTCGTTGCACCGCCTGCACCTCTTACGCGACTTTGATTACGTCTACGTCATGGACCAGGGACAAATCATTGAAGAAGGTTCGTTCGAGTGGTTACGCTATAATGGTCCCCGCTTTATGGAACTGTGGTGGCACCAGGAAGAAAAAATGGAAAAAGTGGCGTAAGCCCCGTTTCATAACGAGTACGGACTTCCCGGGCGTAATGACTTCCGGGAAGTTTTTGTTTTTAATAATCGCCAGCCCTGGCCTTACCTTAAAACGCTCCGCCCTCCCGAGCTATCCGTAGCATTTGCTACGGATGTTCTAATTTGTAGGCTGTGCCTACCTTTGCCGCGAGCCCGAGTCCGACCAACCCTCACGTTCTTTTTCCGAGCTATCCGTAGGATTTGTTACGGATGTTCAAAATTTGTAGGCGATGTTTAGCCTAAGAAATTTGCTCTACTCCCGCATTCTCCTACGTTTAGTACCGGCAAACGTGTAGTTTTTAGAATTCTTCAGCTGCGAACCAATCGTCTCGGTTATCTTTGCGATTCTCTTATTTTATGAGTCTCCCCCAAGGGCTCCTCTACTTATCCGGCACGGCTGTAAAGTCGTTGATTAGCGTACGAAAGTTCTAAAGTTCGGCGGCACCTCCGTAGGAAGCATCAAAGCCATAGAGTCGGTTTT